>CACJYQ010000008.1 GCA_902597725.1 uncultured Pelagibacteraceae bacterium | reverse complement strand
CAAAGGTGTTACTTCAGTTAAAACTATAAATGAGCTTAAATGGAAAAGAAAAAACCTTAAAAAATTCAAGTTTCTATCAAAACAATATGATGCAGTTATAAATAAATGTAATTCTTATAGATTCTAGCAAATGAAAGACCCAAACAATCCTTGTTTATTTTGTAATGTTAAAAAAAGTGGATGTGCTCATGAAAATGAATTGGCATATGCAAGTTATGACTCGTATCCAGTTTCAGAACATCATTGTTTGATTATACCTAAAAGACACATAAAAGATTATTTTGATTTATCCAATGATGAATTGGTTGCCTGTAACGATCTTTTAAAAATTGTAAAAAAAGAAATAATCGATAAAGATCCATTAGTTAAAGGATTTAATTTAGGCACAAATATAGGAACTGTATCCGGTCAATCTATTTTACATTGTCATTTTCATCTGATTCCCCGAAGAGAAGGAGATGTAGATAATCCTCAGGGTGGAGTACGATCGGTCATTCCAAACAAACAACATTATAAAAGAAATAATTAGCCTGTTATAAAAGACAAATTGACCCGAGTTTGAGGTTGAACTATAAATTCAACTATATATAAAACTGTAAAATTAATTCAAAATTTAACAAAAGGCGGAAATGTTAAGCAACAATCCATTTTCAATTTTATCAGAAACCATTTCACCGTTTGCTATGCAATCTTTTATTGTTGCAATGGTTTTGTTGATTGCAGTTGGAACTATTATTCAAATGATACACCATAAAAATCTGACTTATTTTTTTAATAACGCAAAAAAAGCAAAACTATCAGCGACAAAAGAACTAGGTGTTGGAGAAAAAGTTTCCGTGATTGCTAAAACAACAGTTGTTGATATTGGCACCACCTCTGAATTAGGTTTTGGTAAAAGAAGACTGGCCCATGTTCTAGGAATGTACGGGACAATTTTATTTTGGGTGTCTTCAGCTGTTTTAGTTTTTTGTTACACAGGTACTGATAAACCAACTTCTCAAACTTGGTCGTTTATTTGGCATGCAGGAGCAATATTAACTTGCTTGGGCGGGTATTGGTTTTGGTTTTTTTTAAGAGTAGACGTATCAGCGGAAGCTCATCCTTGGTATAGAATCATTAAAGCTGATTTATTTGTTTTAGCTTTACTTGCATGTTCAACTTTTGGGTTAGCATGGTCTTACACTCAATTTAACGGACAAATGGGATTATCATATTTGTTTTTAACTTTATTTGTTTCATCAAATTTAATTTTATTTGGTGGTGTTTATTGGTCTAAATTTGCCCATATGTTCTACAAACCTGGAGCAGCAATACAAAAAAATCTAGCTGAAGCTGATGGTTCAAGAGACAATCTTCCTCCACCAGCAGATGCCCCTGAGCAATTTGGCTTAGGTATAAAAAGAGAAGAGCCAAAACACTATTAATATGTTATTAAAAAAAGGAGAAAAATAAATTATGTCAACTTTTGTATATATGACAAGATGTGATGGTTGTGGACATTGTGTAGATATATGTCCTTCGGACATCATGCACATAGATGAAAATATTCGAAGAGCAAAAAACATTGAACCAAATTTTTGTTGGGAATGTTACTCATGCGTTAAAGCATGTCCTAATCATGCAATTGATGTAAGAGGGTATGCTGATTTTGCTCCTATGGGTCACAGTGTGAGAGTAAGAAGAGAAGAAGAAAAAGGAACTATCTCTTGGAAAATCAAATTTAGAAATGGAACAGAAAAAAATTTCGTATCTCCAATAACAACTAAACCTTGGGGTAAATTTATTCCTAAACTTGCTGAAGGTGACACTCCTAACCAAGGAGAAATTAATTCACAAAGATTATATAGTGAGCCAGAGGGTTTAAATACTAATAAAGAATTACCATCAGTTCCAAAAGAATCTTTTAAAAAAGGTGTTTATTATTAATGGCTAAGCACAAAACACATTATGAGGAATGTGATGTATTAGTTGTTGGTGGTGGAATGGCTGGTACTGGAGCAACATTCGAAGCTAGACATTGGGGAAGAGATTTAAAAATTGTTTGTGTTGAAAAAGCAAATATTGATCGAAGTGGTGCAGTCGCACAAGGTCTATATGCAATCAATTGTTACATGGGTATGCAATGGGATGAAAATCAACCTGAGGACCATGTTAGATATGCCAGAAATGATTTAATGGGAATGGTTAGAGAAGATTTAGGTTATGACATGGCTCGTCATGTAGACTCAACTGTTCATATGTTTGATGAGTGGGGTCTTCCAATGATGAAAAATGAAAAAACTGGAAGATACTTAAGGGAAGGTAAATGGCAAATCATGATACATGGTGAAAGCTATAAACCAATCGTTGCTGAGGCAGCAAAAAAATCTGCAGATAAAATTTATAATAGAATAATGGTTACTCATTTATTAATGGATGAAGCTCAAGAAAATAGAATTGGTGGAGCTGTTGGATTTAATATGAGAACAGGAGATTTTCATGTATTTAGAGCTAAAGCAGTTATTGTCGCTGCAGGCGGTGCATCGCATATTTTTAAACCAAGAGCGGTTGGAGAAGGTATGGGAAGAACTTGGTATGCACCATGGAGTAATGGATCTGCATATGCACTACCTATTGCTGCAGGTGCAAAGATGACTCAAATGGAAAATAGAATTGTGTTGTGTAGATTTAAAGATGGTTATGGACCTGTTGGAGCATATTTTTTACATTTAAAAACATATACACAAAATGCTAATGGCGAAAATTATGAAAAAAAATGGTATGATCAAACTAAAGAATTAGTTGGTGAATATATTGATCATCATCCAACTCCTACTTGTTTAAGAAACCACGCATTTATACAAGAAGTTGCTGCAGGTGGTGGACCGATCCACATGGTTACTAAAGAGGCTTTTCAAGATCCACATTTAGAAACAGTTGGATGGGAAAACTTTTTAGGTATGACAGTTGGACAAGCTGTTGTTTGGGCATCACAAAATATTGATCCAAAGTATACAAATCCTGAGTTAACAACATCTGAACCTTACGTTATGGGATCGCATGCAACATGTTCAGGAGCATGGGTTAGTGGACCTGAAGATTTGTCTCCACCAGAATATTTCTGGGGTTACAACAGAATGTTAACAATCGATGGACTTTTTGGTGCAGGAGATACAGTGGGTGGCAGTGCGCATAAATTTTCATCAGGTTCTTTTACAGAGGGTAGATTAGCAGCAAAAGCAGCAGTCAAATATATCGAAGATAAAAAAGCTGAAGGAATAAATGTTACAGATAAACAATGTGATAATTTTAAAAAAGCTGTCTACAAACCTTTAGAAACATACACAGTTGCTCAAAACGAAATAACTGGAGGAACTGTTTCACCAAGTTATATTTCTCCAATACAAGGACTACAAAGACTTCAAAAGATTATGGATGAATACGTTGGAGGTATTACCTCAAATTATATGACCAATGGAAATTTACTAAAAAAAGCTTTAGAACTTTTAGCTTGGTTACAAGAGGATTTAGAACACGTTGGTGCGGAAGATTATCATCAGTTAATGAGAGCTTGGGAGTTGAAACATAGAGCTTTGACATCACAGTGTGTGACTGAGCATACTTTATTTAGGGAGGAAACTCGTTGGCCGGGTTATTATTATAGAGGAGATCATATGAAATTAGACGATGAAAATTGGCATTGTTTGACAGTTTCAAGAAGAGATCCCAAAACTGGTAAATTTACTCTAGAAAAAGTTCCGGTTTATCACATTGTTGATGAAAAAGAGAAAAAGAAGGCCTCATAATTTATTTTAAGAACATTTATGGATCTTTTATCAAAGTCAGATGAAGAGATTTTTAAAATTGGAAAACCCTTGTGGGAAAACCTAGTACGAGCCTCAAATATGAAGGATTATGGAGGTTTTACCAAAGACTTTTCAACACAAATGCTATTTGGAGCAAATGAAGTTGAGTTAGGTAAACAATGGGCAAACAATAAAATTATCACAAATCTAGAAGAAACCTACAAGCCCTTTGGAACTTTAAGACGTGGTGAGCACATAACAGTATTAATCAAACAGACTAACAAGGAAATACCTGGGGAGTTTCTTGGAAGGTTGGTACTTGGGGTTGAGGATGATGAGATCAAAATTTTTGGAGCTACAATCTATTAATTATAGTTTGACAATTTTTTTACTGGGTGTATTCAGGGATTTAGATGCATCTTTCAAATTTAAAAATACTAAATATCATAGCTAATAAAAAATCAACTTTTATTAAAACTGGAATTTTTTCAGCTATAGCTGCATGTTGGGGTGTTATCTTAGTTGGAACTTTTATTACTTTTAAATAAGTAATATTTTAAGTTTTTTATTTAATGGACGTTTTTTTACCTATAGCCCAAGTCTTTATTAATCCAGTTGAAATACTTTTACTTAGTGCCATTGTCGGTGTTCTTTCAGGTTTGTTTGGAGTAGGGGGTGGTTTTTTAATGACACCATTTTTAATCTTTATGGGTGTTCCGCCAGCTTATGCTGTAGCAAATGAGGCTAACAATATCTTAGCAACTTCTGTGTCTGGATCTACCACTCATTGGTTAAAAAATACTTTAGATTATAAAATGGGATTAATGATTGTAATTGGCGGAACAATAGGAACTATATTAGGTATTTTTACTTTCACTTATTTTAAAGATATTGGAAAAATAGATACAGTAATATCTTTAGCCTATATGTACATTCTTGCAATAATTGGGACTTTGATGTTAGTGGAAAGTTTAGGCGAAATTGATAAAGCCAAAAAAAATATAGTAGAGAAGAAAAAACTACATGTTCATTATTGGATCCATGGACTTCCTTTTAGGATGAGATTTCCTAAATCCAAATTATATGAAAGTATATTTACACCTATCGTAATTGGATTAATTGTTGGTTTTATTGCGGCTATTATGGGTATCGGTGGTGCCTTTATTTTAGTGCCCGCAATGATTTACATTATTAAGATGCCAACAAAATTAGTGCCTGGGACTTCCTTGTTTGTGACGATTTTTGTTAGTGTGATAGTTACATTTCTTCATTCAATTAATTATGGGTCAATTGATTTAATGTTAGTTTTAATGTTAGTTGTGGGATCAATAGTAGGAGTTCAAGTAGGTCAGAAGCTTGGAGAGCAGATTGACAGCTCTGGATTAAAAGCTTTGTTAGCAATTTTATTATTAATAGTTGGAATTGTCATTGCTTATGATACTTTTTTTGCTGATGAGATTGAGAATGGAGTTACATCCATAAGTTCACCAGAATTAAATTTTTTCTCAAAATTTATTAAGGAGTTTTCAGAAGATATGCCATTCTTCTATGGATTATTTTCAATCTTATTTGCTGTTATTTTAGGAATAGGTGCTGCATTTATTAGAAGATCAATTTCAAGGTTTAGAGCAAAATATTTTAAAAAGACAGTTAAACAATCTAAATAAAAAATTTTATATAGATCTCAATCGAAAATATACTTACAATTCCTACAGTCAACATGGATGTAAATCCAACAACAAAAGGTTTGTAACCCATATTTCTAATATCTTTTAAATTTGTTGATAAGCCTATAGCTGCCATAGCCATAGTCAAAAAAATTTTAGAAGAAGATTTAATTGTATTTATTAACTCGATCCAATTATTATCAGTTGAGAAAACTTCATCACCTACATTTCTTAAAATTATCATCCCAACAAACCCCAAAACAAAATATGGAAATATACTTAAAATAGAGTAACCCTTTTCTTTTGTTTGACCTCTATTATAAAGAAAAGCAAAAAGAGGGATCATAACTACTAAAAAAGTATTTCTTATAAGCTTTGTAACAGTTGCGATATTTAATGTTTCAGGACTATTGAACTGCTGATCATATATTAATCCTGCTGCAGCTACTTGTGAGGTTTCATGTATGGCAGTTCCTAAAAAAAGACCTGCAAATAATGAGTTTCCTTCAAAATAAAAATTCGCAAAGTAAGGGTATAACAACATCGAGAGTATTCCGAATAAAGTAATATTAGCAATTGCATAAGAAATTTCACTTTTATTAGCTTTTATTACTGGTGCAGTTGCCATTATGGCTGTAGTACCACAAACAGTGCTACCGATTGATATTAAGTAGGCCATCCTTGTTGGTATTTGTAGTTTTTTAATTATTAGCTTTATTACAATTAAGACACTGACAATACAGATTACTATTAATGGAATTGCTATTTTTCCAAATTCTAAAAATTCAAAGGGTTTTAATTGTATACCTAGACAAATTATTCCAAGTTTTAAAATATAGTCTCGACTAAAATCTAATCCTTTTTGAAAACTTTCTCGAATTTTAAAAAAATTTCCAAAAAAAATTCCTAGTAGAATAGCTATCATCGCTGTAGAGATTGGACTTTTGCTATATCCTAAAAGTTCAATACCAATAATATTATTAAAACCTTGAGAAAGAGAATAAAGAATAAATGCAAGTATTATACCTGGTATTAACACCAAGTAATCTTTTAAGAGCATTCTTATAAAGTGATTATGCGCTTCTATAAAGTTTGGTCATAACAAATTCTTTATGACCCAAAGCTTCTGCACAAGTTAATCTTCCATTAGCAACTCTAATAGTTGTTTCAATAAGTTTATCTCCTGCCTCTGATAAATTCATTTCTCTTGAAAGAATTTTTGATACATCGCAATCAATATGTTCACCCATACTTTTAACAGTCAATGGATTAGCAGTTAATTTAACGACTGGCTCAATTGGATTTCCAACAATATTACCTTGCCCAGTTGGAAACAGATGAATATTAAATCCTGCTGCTGCTTGTAGTGTTACACACTCTGCTGCAGCTGAAGAAGTATCCATAAAGTATAATCCTTTACCTTTTTTTGGTTCTTCGGCTGGTTCTAAAACATCTATAAATTTGCAATCACCAATTTTTTGAAAATTTCCAAATGCTTTTTCTTCAATAGTTGTTAAGCCTCCAGCAATGTTTCCAGCAGTTGGCTGACTCTCTGAAAGATCATCTGTTGCCTCTTTTAAGATAAAGTCATTATATGCGCTCCAAGTTTTCATAAATTTATCTGAAGCTTCTTTTGTAGCGCCTCTATTTGCACAAACTTTTTCAGCTCCGGTGAGCTCTGAAGTTTCACCAAAACATAGATGAACACCAAGTGGTTCAAGTTTATCCATTAAGTTTCCAACTGTAGGATTTGACGCAAGACCTGAAGTAGTATCTGACTCTCCACATTTTACTGAAATCCATAAATCACTTATCGGACATTCCTCTCTTTGTTTTTCTGAAGCCCACATGACAAATTCTTGTGCTTTTTTGGATGCTTTCATAACAGTTCCAATATCACCTGTTCGTTCAATATGAAAACCTTCCACAGGTTTTCCAGTTTTTGCTATTCCATCTACAATTCTTTTAGTCCACTTTGGCTCAATACCTATTACAATCACCGCAGCAACATTTGGGTTACTTCCAGTGCCTATCATTGTTCTAAAGTGTAATTCTAAATCTGCTCCAAACTGTAATCGTCCATATGAATGAGGTAATGCGATAGTTCCTTTTATATTGTTTGCGACTGCCTCTGCGCAAGCATTTGAAATATCATCTACTGGTAAAATAATTACGTGATTTCTAGTCCCCGCTCTTCCATTTTCTCTTTTGTAACCTAAAAAACTTTTTGGGATTTCCATCAATTTACCACTTTTTCGTTTTGACGTTATGAACATGTACATGTTCACCTTTTTTTATGGATTTAACAACTTTTCCTATGTCGTGACCATATTTTAAAATTGTGTCTCCCTCTTTTAAGTCCGTCATAGCAATTTTATGACCCAAAGGTATTTCATCCATTGATTGAATATCTGTTGAGCTATCATCTTCCATAATCCAGCATTTACAGTCTTGTTTTGGCGTTATTTTTTCGGTTACTACAACCCCTACATTATCCTTTTTATCGTGAATTATGATGTCAGTAGCCATTATATCGTGTCGATTTGTTTGTTTGAATTTTCAAAAATCTTATATATTAATCGCGACAATTAAGAAATAGTTTTATAAAAAATTATTACATTTGCTAGATTAGAAAGGTTCTACTAATGACAAAAATGACAACAGAAGAAGCTTTTGTAAAAGTTTTACAAATGCACGGCATTGAACATGCTTTTGGAATAATAGGTTCAGCATTCATGCCCATCTCTGATATTTTTCCAGATGCTGGTATTACTTTTTGGGACGTTGCTCATGAGACAAATGGTGGACTAATCGCTGATGGTTATACAAGGTCCACAGGTAAAATGTCTATGGTTATTGCACAAAACGGACCTGGTATCACTGGATTAGTAACCCCAATTAAAACTGCTTACTGGAATCATACACCATTATTATTAGTGACCCCTCAGGCAGCAAATAAAACTATGGGCCAAGGAGGTTTTCAAGAAGTAGAGCAAATGAACTTATTTAAAGATATGGTTTGTTACCAAGAGGAGGTTAGAGACCCATCAAGAATGGCTGAAGTTTTAAATAGAGTAATTGAAAAAGCAATAAGAGGCTCAGCGCCAGCTCAAATTAATGTTCCAAGAGATTATTGGACACAAGTTATCGATATTGAATTACCACCAATAGTAAGATTAGAAAGACAAGGTGGAGGAGCAGAGGCAATAGATAAAGCTGCAAAACTTTTATCAAATGCAAAGTTTCCAGTTATTTTATCTGGTGCAGGAGTTGTAATTGGTGGTGCAATTGAAGAAACAAAAAAACTTGCAGAAAAATTAGACTCACCAGTTTGTTCTGGTTATCAACACAATGATAGTTTTCCAGGGAGCCATCAATTAGCTGTAGGACCTTTGGGATATAATGGGTCAAAAGCCGCGATGGAATTAATTTCAAAAGCAGATGTTGTTTTGGCTTTAGGTACAAGACTAAATCCATTTTCAACACTTCCAGGGTATGGCATTGATTATTGGCCTAAGAAAGCAAGCATCATCCAAGTAGACATCAACCCTGATAGAATTGGTCTAACTAAAAAAGTTACTGTTGGAATAAGTGGAGATGCAAAATTAGTTGCTCAACAAATATTTGATAAATTATCATCTAATGCAGGTGATGCAGATAGACAAAAAAGAAAAGACTTAATTCATCAAACAAAATCTGCATGGTTACAAAAATTATCTAGTTTAGATCATGAAGATGATGATAAGGGAACAGTTTGGAATAAAGAAGCAAGAGAGAGGGATAAAGATAGAATGTCGCCAAGACAGGCTTGGAGAGCAATTCAAGCTGGAATGCCTGAAGATGTAATTATCTCAAGTGATATTGGAAATAATTGTGCAATTGGAAATGCTTATCCAACTTTTGAAAAGCCAAGAAAATATTTAGCACCAGGTTTGTTTGGTCCTTGTGGTTATGGTTTCCCATCAATACTTGGAGCAAAGATTGGATGTCCCGATACACCTGTGATTGGTTTTGCGGGAGATGGAGCATTCGGAATTAGTATGAACGAGATGAGTTCTTGTGCTCGTAAGGAGTGGCCAGCAATCACTATGGTTATTTTTAGAAATTATCAATGGGGAGCAGAAAAAAGAAACACCACCCTGTGGTATGATAACAATTTTATAGGAACTGAATTAGATCCTAATTTAAGTTATGCAAAAGTAGCTAATGCATGTGGTTTAAAAGGTGTGACTGTTAAAACTATGGAAGAGACAACTGCGGCAATCAAAAAATCCTGTGAGGATCAAAAAAAAGGCATTACAACATTTATTGAAGTAATACTTAATCAAGAATTAGGTGAACCATTCAGAAGAGACGCGATGAAAGCACCTGTAAAAGTTGCTGGAATTAAAAAAGAAGATATGAAAAAGCAGCCCTCTTTGAATTCTTAATGTAGATCCAAAGGCCAGTTATCTTTATCATTATATCTGTCTAACTCTTTTTTTGTTATTGGCCTGAACAAAACCCAAGCAATAACAATTGCTAAAGATAATAATATTAATGTTTTCATTTTTTATCTTATTATTGTCTTAACAGAACCGAGCTTATCGATTGTACCTTGATAAAGTCCTTTACCAATCGGAACAACCCCTACAGTTGAACCAGTGAATACATAAAAATTTTTATTCAGATTAACTTTATCTTTTTTTAATTTGTTTAAGACAAACCTTAAAGAGTTTAATGGATTAATAAAAACAGCATTAGTATTACCGTTAATATTCTGCTTTGTTTTTTTGTTGGAAATTTTTGTTTTTAAATTTCCAATATTAATCTTTTTATATTTTTTCTTTTGACCTATTAAAAATTTTACATTTGCTCCGAAATCACTGCACAAATCTCCAAATGAAGTTATTCCCTTTTTTCTTTGTCTATAACCAACGATTTCGATGCAAGGAGCCATATGAGAAATAAATTTTGAAATATTCTTCATCGTAATTACACCCTTTGAATAAAAAAAAGATTTTTTAATCAGATAGCAAACTTCTAACTCAATACCAAAAGTTGTCTTACTTATCTTGACACTTCTACCACTTTTTAGGAAGTTATTTTTATAAACAGAAGCATAAAATGGCTCTTTCTCTTTTAATTTTTTCATCACTGGAATTCCGGTTCCTCCAGCTTTGAAACCAATTATAGGCTTTTTAACTTTACTTTCACAAAGTATTCTAAATTTATTTGCTTCAGTTAGTTTCTTTGTAAATTTTCTAGGTAATGGTGCAATAGTCTTATTCCTCAGAAAAGCTTTTACCAATTTATTAGAAGTTCTCTCTATTAGTGTGCTCATATATTTAAATTATCTTTTTAATTTTTTTGATAAATTATATTTTATGATCCAAAGTTTATCAAACTAAAACCAGCTATAAAGAAAACTATCAACCAAACTAAACCTTTTATTAAAAAAAAAGTAAACCCTCCAACTAGAATATATTTACTCCATCGGCTTTTTAATAATAAATTTTTAAGTTTAGTCACCATCTATATAAATTTTGTTAATTTAATAAAGACATTGGATCAAGTCTAGTTTGAAACCAATTTACCCTAAAATCTAGGTGAGGGCCTGTAGATCTTCCTGTAGATCCAACTGTACCTATGATATCTCCTTGATTAATTTGGTCACCAACAGATACCATCACATTTTCTAGATGAGAATAAATTGTTGAAATCCCATGTCCATGATCCATAATGATTGTGCCACCAGTATAATAAAGGTCATCCTCGGCCATTGTAACAACCCCAGATGCTGATGATTTGATCATTGTTCCTTTTTTTGCTGCTATATCAATTCCATAATGAGGCCATTTTGGTTTACCATTTAAAATTCTCTGGCTTCCATAAACACCACTGATAATTCCTTCTACAGGCATAATAAATTGGTTTTTAAAAAAAGGTAAATCAGAATTGATAGCTCTAGCTTTCCCAATTCTATTATTTTCTTCTTTTATTCTTTTGTAAACTGACTCCGGTGGTGTAACTTTACTTTCTTCTAAGCCATCTATTCTTTGAATGTTATATTTTCTTTTAAGAACTTTTTTAATTATTTTTTCACTTTTTCCGTTTGTTATTTTAGTAATAGTCAAATCAAATTTTCTATCTCTATCAATACCAAAAGCAAAATAACCATCTTTAGAAACTTTCACTTCTTTTTTATCTATAATTATTTTAGAAGAGGGATCAGTTATTCCTATGATATAATGACCCTGTAAAAATTTTCCTTTAAACTCGATAGCATTTGAATGAGCTGATATAAAAAAGATTATTAAAAAAAATAATCTTGGTATTATTTTGCAGTCCATCCACCATCAACTAATAAAGAAGTTCCAGTAATCATTGACGCTGCATCAGATGCAAGAAATACAGCTGCGCTTGCTACATCTGAAAGTTCAGCAAATTTTCCTAAGGGAATATTTCCCAAAACTTCTTTTTTAAATTTTTTACTTTTTAAAAATTTACTTGTCATTGGAGTAACAACAAAAGTTGGGCAAACAGTATTTACCCTTATATTATATTTAGCTAGATCAATCGACATTCCTTTAGTTAAGCCTTCTAAGCCAAATTTTGTCATATTATACACACTTCTAATAGGACCCCCAACATGACCCATTTGAGAGGACATATTTACAATCGAACCACCAATTTTTTTTCTATTTTTGAACTTAATCATTTTTAAAGCACATAATTGAGCAAGATTAAAAGTTGCCATCGTGTTTATCTTAACCAAATACTCCATATTTTTTGTTTTAACTTTTGTAAAATGTTCTGGAATATTATTGCCTGCATTGTTAATCAGTATGTCTATTTTTGACTGCTTATTAATTATCTCTTTAATTTGATTGTAATTTGTGATGTCACACACATAAGATTTACATTTAGATTTTATTTTTTTTATCTTTTTTGAAACCTCATCCAAATCTTTTTTTGTTCTACTTATTATTATCAAATTCGCACCAGCCTCAGCCAGCGCTATTGCACATGCTCTACCAAGTCCTTTTCCAGCCCCAGTTACAACTGCGGTTTTGTTCTTTAAATTGTAGTTTTTCAGATACATCATAAAAATAATATTTTAATATCAGTATAAATCAATTTAATAGCAACAATTAAAATTGCCAATAATCCAGCCCAAGCAATCCATTTATATTTCTTTATCCAATTAGATATTAATGTTGCAGCTGTTGCCATTAGTACAATTGATAAAACAAGACCAAAAATTAATAAATAGTAATGGTCTCCTGCTGCTCCAGCAACTCCTAATACATTATCTAAACTCATAGTAAAATCAGCTAATAAGATTGTCCAAATAGCTTTTAGGAAACTGGAATTATCTACCTTTATATCACTTCCGTGATCAGAACCTTTTATGACATCTACATAAAGTTTGTAGACAATATAGAGAAGAAGAACACCTCCAATTAATCTTAAACCTGTAATTTGTAATAAATAAGCAGTCAATAAAGTTAAGATTATTCTTAAGATAACTGCACCACCTATTCCCCAAAAAATAATTTTTCGTCTTTGTTCTAAAGGAAATTTTGATGCTACCATTCCAATTATGATTGCATTGTCACCTGCTAATACAAGATCAATTAAGATGATTTGTGTTAAAATTGTAATTTGTTCTGGAGTAATTAAATCAGTGAACATTACTTCTAAGTATCATATCAGCACCTTTTTCGGCAATCATTATTGTGGGTGCATTTGTATTACCCGAAGTTATATTAGGCATTATTGATGCATCAATTACCCTCAAATTATTTAACCCCTTTACTTTAAGAGTTTCATCGACTACCGCCATATCGTCTTGTCCCATTTTACATGTACCAACTGGATGAAAAATAGTTTGCGCATAATCTGATCCAGCTTTCACAAGCTCTTCATCATCATTAATATTAATACCAGGTCTATATTCTTCTGGTTTATATTTTTTAAAAGTTTCGGACTCCATTACTATTTTTCTTGTAAGTTTTAAACCCTTCGCAGCGACCATACGATCGTGATCAGTTGAAAGATAGTTGAGTTTTACTTTTGCATAAATTCTTGAGTCTTTATTAATTATGTTGACATGGCCTCTACTTGTTGGTCTGATATTTGATACAGTGGGTGTGAATGCGTGAAAGTCATGGTTTTTTGTAGCACCCAAGGTGTCCATACTCATCGGTTGCACGTGCCATTGCAGATCTGGTAATTCTAAAGATGGATCACTCTTAGCAAACATACACATTTGACTAGCACCCATTGTCATTGGTCCACTCCTATTAAAAACATATTCTAGACCAATCATTAATTTTCCAAACAAACTATTAACTTTTTTATTTAATGATTTAAGCCCATTAACTTTGTAAATTGGTCTGAACATTAAATGATCTTGTAAATTTTCTCCAACTCCCATTAGTTCATGCACCATAGTCACACCTAGGTGTTTTAATTTTTCTGAATTACCTATCCCGGAAGTTTGCAAAATTTGAGGTGATCCAATTGACCCAGATGAGAGTATTATTTCTTTATTAGCTGTAACCTTTTTTAGAACATTTTCTTGCCAATACTCAATATTTTTAGCAGTTTTATTTTCGAAATTTATTTTTTTTACATGAGCATGAGTAATGATCTTTAAATTTTTTCTATTTTTAATTGGGTTTAAATATCCAACTGCAGTACTACACCTAAATCCATCTTTTTCGGTTACTTGAAAATATCCACAACCATGATTGTCACCAGTATTGAAATCCTTAGTTTTTGGAATACCAAATTCCTCAGCAGCATTCTGAAATTCATTCAAAAGTGGTAACTGAATTCTTTGATCTGATACAGATAAAGGACCGCCAACACCATGATAGTCATCTTTTCCACGTTCTTGATCCTCAGCTTTGATAAAGTAAGGAAGAACATCATCCCAACCCCAACCAGTATTACCTAATTGACGCCAAACATCATAATCTCTACTTTGACCTCTAATATATAGTAAACCATTAATAGCAGAGCTTCCTCCTAAAGTTTTTCCTCTAGGATAACGAATTGAACGATTATTCATTGTCTCATCAGGTTCAGTTTTGTAACACCAATCAACAGAGGGATTATGCATCGTTTTAAAATAACCAACTGGTATATGTATCCAGGGATAGTTATCTTTTCCTCCGGCCTCAATTAACAAAACTTTATTTTTTGGATTCTCCGAAAGTCTATTTGCAAGAACACATCCAGCAGACCCGGCACCAATAATTATAAAATCAAAATTTTCCATCACAAGTTGAATAAGTTTTTTATATCTCTTTATTAATCTTCTTTACACTCATATTAATCAATTGTCACTTGTGTGAGGTTTGTTTTTCTGATTGTATATATTAGTTAAATTTAACTAACGAGAAGGAAAAATAATGAAAAAAATCATTTCAATGTTATTTGCATCTGTTTTAGTACTTGGTTTCGTATCAAATGCTAACGCTGCAAAGACACTAAAATGTCAGACAGTACTTAACACTAAGGCTGATGAGGTCAAAATGTTAAAAGACTTTACTGACACAGTAACAACTTTAACAAGTGGTTCTTTAAAGTTTGAAATTTTACCTGCTGGTGCGGTTGTTGGAGTTAAAGAAACTCTAGATGCTGTAGATAAGGGTTTAATTGATTGCGGATTTGCTTGGACACATTATTGGTCAGGTGATCATCCTGCTGCTATGTTATTCGGGTCACCGGTAGCTGGTGGTGGAGTTGGTATTGACAATATAGCGTTCTTATCATGGTTCCAATACGGTGGTGGTAAAGAGTTATACGACCAACTTTGGAAAGAAATGGGAAGAGACATAAAAGGATTTATGATTCAACCAGTTGGCCCAGAAGCTCTAGGTTGGTTTCCAAAACCAATTAAAGATATGGCTGACTTTAGAAAATATAAGTTCAGAACTCCTCCAGGAATTCCAGGACAAACTTACAAAGACATTGGTATAGCATCTGTTGCAATGGGTGGTGGAGATATTTTGCCAGCTCTTGAAGCAGGAACTATCGATGCTGCTGAATGGTGTTGTCCAAAACCAGATTTAACATTTGGTTTCCAAAAAGTATTAAAGCACTACTACTTACAAGGTTTACACCAAGTAGTCGTAAATGCTGACTTTTATATTACTGGAAAAACTTACAATGCTATGACTGCTCATGAGAAAAAGTCACTTGAAGTAGCTGCTAATGCATCATTAGCAAAATCTTTAAGTTACAGAATCTATGAGAACGGAAAAGCTTTACAAGAGCTTACTACTAAACATGGAGTAATTTTAGAAGATACACCTTCAGATTATTTCACAGAGTATATGGCTGCAGCAAAAGCTTCTTTAAATAAGAATGCTAAAGAAAATAAATTCTTCAACGAAGTTTATAATTCGATGAAAGAATTTGCTGATATTGCTGTTCCATTCTGGAGTGGTGCTCAAATGTCTAATGCGAAGCTAGGAATGGCACACGCAGCAACATTAAAGTAATCAGTAATTAATCTTGATTTAATTAGAGCGGACTTTTAAAGTCCGCTCTAGTTTTTTATACATAAATATTATGGCAGAAGAACCAGATAAACTAGATATATCAGATGAAATGATTGCCGAAAGACGAGGCGGTTTGGGAAAAATGCCTGACGATATGCCATTCTGGATGGCTAAATCTATTACAAGTATTGATAGATTCAGTAAATTAATTGGTAATATAGTTTGTTGGATATTGATACCATTAATTTTTGCAATGACTTATGAAGTTCTTGCAAGAAAATTATTTTTAGCACCAACAATTTGGGCTTACGACATAAGTCGTTTTTTATATGGAGCACTTTTTATGTTGGGTGCTGGTTATGCTCTTTCTAGAGGAGTCCATATAAGAGCAGATTTTTTATACAGAAATTTTAAAACTAAAAATCAAGGTTTAATAGATTTTTGGTTATATTTATTATTTTATTTTCCAGGTTTAATTGTTTTTCTTTATATGACTATCGGATTTGTTGGAGAATCAATTCAAAGAGGTGAAAGAGGTATGGATACCACATGGATGCCTTACATGTGGCCAATCAAAACTTGCTTACTTGTTGGTATAATATTTTTACTAGTTCAAGGAGTTTCTGAGTTACTTAAAAGTTATTGGGCAGCAAAAAAAGGTGAGTGGCCTGGAGAGACTAAATGATTGCTGAGTTTATAGACCCAGCCATCTTAGGTTTTATTCTTGTTGGCGTAATGCTATTTGCAATATTTGTAGGTTTCCCGATTTCATTTACATTAATTTTCTTAGGTTTCGTATTTGGTTATTTAGGATTTGGAAAGCTAGTTTTTTATTTAATGACACTCCAATTTTCTATGGTAATGACGGAGCAGACACTTGCCGCCGTCCCACTCTTTGTATTTATGGGAATTATGATGGAACAAGCTGGATTAATGGAAAGATTATTTTCAGCGTTCCAAATGATGTTAGCAAAAGTTAAAGGATCTTTATATTATGCAGTTTTATTTGTCTCTGTAATATTTGCTGCTGCAACAGGAATTGTTGGTGCCTCTGTAACAATACTTGGAATTATGGCTGCAAAATCTATGAATAGATCTGGGTATGATGTGAGACTTGCAGCTGGAACTATTACAGCTGGAGGAACTTTAGGAATATTAATTCCGCCAAGTATTATGTTAGTTGTAATGGGGCCTATAATGGAAATTCCAGTAATAGATTTATTTGCTGCTGCAATTATACCAGGAATTTTACTTGCAAGTTTATACGCTGGCTACACAACGATCAGATGTATGATTAATCCAAAATTAGGACCAGTGATACCTGAAGATATGAGAGCTGCAAGCATGAAAGATGTATGGATTGAATTTTTCTTGGGTTTAGTTCCGCCAGCAGCTTTGGTATTTGCAGCATTAGGAAGTATTTTATTTGGTTTTGCAACACCAACTGAAGCTGCAGGATGTGGAGCGATGGGTGCTTTAATCCTTTCATTAGCTTATAAAAAATTAACTCTTCCAAAATTACAAGAGGCATTAGTAAAAACACTAGAGATTACAGCATTGATAATGGTTTTAGTTGCTGCTTCAAATTTTTTTGGCGCTGTTTTCGCAAGACTAGGAACTCCAACTTTATTAACTGAATTTTTATTAGGTCTTGAAATGAATAAATATCTAATTCTAGCAATGGTTATGGTAATGATATTTTTATTGGGATGGCCGTTAGAATGGGTACCTATAGTAATGATTATCGTTCCAATAATATTACCATTGATCGAAGCACTAGGATTTAATTTGACTTGGTTTGCTATCCTAGTGGCTGTAAATTTACAAACCGCCTGGCTTTCACCTCCAGTCGCATTATCTGCGTATTTTTTAAAAGGAGTAGTACCAGAATGGGATTTAAAGGATATTTACTATGGAATGATGCAGTTTATGGTCTTACAGATTTTTGGTTTGATTTTAATAATTATATTTCCCAAAATTGCTTTATGGTTACCAACTCTCTTATATGGACAGTAGAAAGTTAAAGTTTTATATTACTTAAGTGAGTCCTCAAAATATAAAAAAAAATCTTACTAATTGGGATTTAGTTTCTGTAAATCCTATTGAAAAAAATTGGGATTGGAAAATTCTATTTTGCTTTTGGGGTGTAAATATACAAAGTGTTATTGGCTTTTCACTAATCGTATCTCTTTATCTAATTTATGATCTTAATACTTTCGTTGTGTTTACTGGTACAATAATTGGAACATTATTAATTTACGTTTTTTCAAATTTAATAGGAAAACCATCTCAAAAAAATGGATTACCTTTTATTGTTTTACTAAGATCATCATTAGGTGTTATTGGTGCAAAATACTTTGGATTGATTAGATTTTTTGTTGGTATTTTTTTATTTGGTATTCAAACATATTTTTTATCAAAAGCATTTAGTTATCTTATAAGAATATCAATTTTTTCAATAGATCCCGTGTTACTTGATAAAGAAATATTTTTAATATTCTTTCTAGGAATGAATTTAATCGATTGGACGGCAATTATTATTGCAATAATTTTGCAAGGTTTTTTATTTAGTGCAGGAATGAATATAAACAAAAAAATTATTATTTTTTCAGCTATAATAGTATATTTTGGGATGTTATTGTTTTTTTTATCAGTTTTGCTTAGTGATGTTAAATTTACTTCTAAAGCTTTTTTAAATATTTTAAATACTGAAAATTTTCTTAATAAAGATAATTTTGGGCCATTAATAACAGTCTCTAGCACAGTGTTTGCTTATTTCTCAGTTGTAATTTTGAGTTTTGGTGATTTTTCTAGATATGTCAAAGATGAAAGTCAGCTTAAAAAAGGAAATTTTAGCTTAATTTTAAATTTATTAATCTTTTCTTTTTTTGCGCTGTTTATCGTTTCTGGCATGGATGCTTTTTTGAAGCAAGATCCAGAAAATTTAAACAGAATTTTAACAAATCCAACAGATATTATTGGAAAATTAGATAATTTATTCCTGGTTGTTTTAGCTTTAATTTTTATAATTATTGCATCTGCTTCAACAAATTTAATAGTAAATTTTATTCCGTCTCAATACACTTTGGTAAATTTTTTACCTTTCTCTTTATCTATAAGGAGTGCAGGTTTAATAATTTCAATTCTAGGTTTCATAATTGGAATATTTTGGTTAACTTTTTTAAGTCAAGTTGGAGCCTTATCTTTCATTGATACTTTTGGAGCTTTTTTTGGACCACTTTTTGGAATTATGATTTCTGACTTTTATTTCATTCAAAAGAGCAAGATAAATAACAAAGATATATATTCTTTAGAGAATAATGGAATTTATTATTATACTGGGGGTTGGCATATAAAAGCAGTTTATTCTGTAATTATAGGTTTTATTTTTTCTGCTTCAACAATTTGGAATGCTAATTTGATGTTTCTTCAATCATTTTCTTGGATTATAGGAGCCGCTATAGCTGCTTTTACATATTATTTATTAGCCAGAGAATAAAACAATGAAAAAAATTAATTATGATTTTAAAAACAGAACTGCTATCGTAACTGGGGGTGCCCAAGGATTTGGATTTGATATTTCTAAAAGACTTTTAGAGTCTGGTGCTAGTGTGATAATATGGGATAATGACCCTAATGCTACTGAGAAAGCTATTAAAGATTTAAACAATCCTAATTTAAGTTCTCATGTTGTAGATGTATCTAATTATGATGAAGTTGATAAAATTGTAAATGAAATTACAAAAAACTCAAACATTGACATTTTAATAAATAATGCAGGAATAACTGGCCCTACAGCTACATTATGGGAATATGACATTGAGATGTGGAAAAAAGTTGTAGAGATCAATTTAATGGGAACATTTAATTGTTGCAGGTCAATAGTCCCAAACATGATAAAAAATGATTATGGGAGAATTGTAAATGTAGCCTCTGTGGCTGGAAAAGATGGAAATGCTAATGCTAGTGCATACAGTGTAGGAAAAGCAGGCGCAATAGGTTTAACTAAATCATTAGGTAAAGAGCTTGCAGATAAGAATATAGCTGTAAATGCAGTCACTCCAGCGGGAGCAAAAACTAGAATTTTAGATCAAATGACCAAAGAACATGTCCAAAGAATGCTTTCAAAAGTACCTAGAGGTCGATTTTTGGAGGTTGAAGAGTTTACCTCATTAATCTGTTGGCTTTCTTCTGAGGAAAACACTTTTTCAACAGCAGCAGTCTTTGATATTAGTGGTGGTCGCTCTACTTATTAACTTCTTGGTTTTTGTTCAACTATTTTGATATTATTAATTTTAGCTCTACTAAACTTAATGTCTTTGGACATAACCGGTGCAAAAATCATTATAGACCAGTAAATTAAGAGTATAAAAGCGGATATTGTCTTCATATTATTTATATAGAAGTGAATATTGAATTTTGAATGTTTAAATTTTGTCTAAATAATGTATTAAGAATTTTTTTTAATTTTTTATGAAAATTTTATTAAATATTTTAATCATCACGATTTTATTTATTAACTTGTCATCAGCAGATGAATTAAAGGTCTTTGATTTTACTGAGTCAGAGCTCGCAGAACTTAAAGTTAGAAAGGTAAGAGGAGCTGACAATAAAACACTTTATACCGTTGGAACAAATGATAAAGGAAATTATTTAAAATCGATTGCTGATAATGCTGCCTCTGGCCTTGGAAAAGAGATCAAGATAAACTTAGATAAGACTCCATTCATAAATATAACGTGGAAAATCGAGAAAGATTTATCAGGTATCAAAGAAAATACTAAAAAAGGGCATGATTTTGCTGCAAGAGTTTTTGTCATTAAAAAAACTGGAGCTACACCCCTCTCAAATAGAGCCATTAATTATGTTTTCTCAAGTAATAATGAAGTTGGAGCTAATTTCCCAAGCCCGTACACAAAAAAATCGGTAGATAATGTTTTAGCTAGTACAAAAGATAACCTAAATGAATGGGTAACAGTTAAAGCTAATGTTAAGGAGGATTTTAAAAGGTTACATGATCTAGATGTCAATGAGCTTGATGGACTTGCTATTATGTCTGATACTGACAATTCTAAAATGAAATCTATAGCTTATTTTCAAAATATATATTTTTCATCTCAATAATTAGAATTTGAGATATTTTTTTAAATAAATATTAAATAATGATAGAACAACAGCTACAATTACATCCTCCAAAGGACTAGCTTGTGGATATCCAAAGTTCCACGCGGTAACCATCACCAACCAGATTACAAATATATTCATTAAATACTTATACCTTAGTTTCTATTAAATAGTTTACTTTTTTGGTATAATTTTATTATGCATGAAAATTTTTTTCACACTTTAAAAGTTTATTATGAGGATACTGACGCTGGAGGTGTTGTTTATTATGCTAATTATTTAAAGTTTTTAGAGAGAGCTAGAACAGAAGCTCTCCATTCAATTGGGTACAGTAATCAAAAAGTGAAAAAAGATTTTGGTTCATTAATCATAGTAAAAGCTTGCAACATTGAATATAAAAAACCAGCAAGTCTTGAGGATGAACTAACTATAAGATCTTTTGTCAAATCTATCACCAAAACATCTTTTTTTATGAATCAAATAATAACCAAAGGTGATGACATTATAGTTGAGGCACAAGTTCATTTAGTTTTTGTTAATGGTTTAGGTAAACCAGTAAAAATACCCGATGAAATTTACTCAAAATTTAAACCTTATTTTTGTGATACTATTAAATCATAGCTATTTTCTTTGCTTTAATAAGTAATTTGTTAATCATAGAAGTCGTAACTAATTTTGTATTTACATTTCTTGGACTTGGATGATAACAAGCAATTAGAACTTTATTATCTGGTAATAAATATTTGTTTCCGTGTCTAAATTCGTATTTTTTACGAAACGTAAACTTTTTTTTATAAATTTTTAAACAATTATCAAATGCAACCTTTCCAAGAGTTACGATTACTTTAAGATTTTTTAAATTTTTAATTTCATTTTCAAAATAATTTGAACAGCGATTTAATTCATTACTTTCTGGTTTATCGCCTGGAGGAACACATTTAAGAATATTAGTTATGTAAGTATTATGTAATTTTAAATTATCATTTGCTTTTTCTGAAAAATCTTGATTAGAAATTCCTGTTAAAAATAAACTTTTAAATAAAAAATTCCCTGATTTATCTCCTGTGAATGCCCTTCCAGTTCTTGTTCCACCATGAGCTGCAGGAGCAAGACCTAAGATCATCAATTTTGCTTTTTTATCACCAAAGCCTGGGACTGGTTTTCCCCAGTATTTTTCATTCTTATTTTGTCTTCTTTTTTGTATTGAAATTTTTTTAATAAAACTAACAAGCCTTGGACATTTTTTACATTTAATAATTGTATTATTTATTTTTTTTAATTTAATAGTCATTAATGAAACTTATAAAATTTTTTCTCATTATTTTTATAACTTTACCTTCAACGATTAAAGCAGATTTAAATCAAGAATTATCCATAAAACTTAATAAAGGTGGTAAACTTATATTTATTAGGCACGCATATGCACCAGGTGGCGGAGATCCTGAAAATTTTGATATTAATAACTGTGATACTCAAAGAAATTTGAGTGTAGAGGGAAGAAACCAAGCAAAAAAGATTGGAAATTTTTTTACAGAAAATAATGTTCCAATTTTCAAAGTTTTTTCAAGTGAATGGTGTCGTTGTAAAGAGACTGCTAAATTAGCCTTTATAAATTTTGAAACAAAAGATTTTTTAAATTCCTTTTTTAGTGAAAAGTTTGCTAATAATAAAAATAAACAAATGTTGGATTTAAAAAATTATATTAAAAAATTCAAAGGTAATGAAAATTTAGTTTTTGTGACACATTATGTGGTAATATCTGAGGCTTTAGATTATGCTCCTTCATCGGGCGAAATAGTTATTGCAGATAAGAATTTTAATAAAATTGGTAGTATAGAAATAGATTTTTAATATTATGTCATCAAAACGAGCAATGAAACAAGCCCAAAAACAAGCTTACGCCAAACATAGAAGCAACATTACTAATAATAGATTTGGAAATAGAAAAAAAAATTCCTCCAAGAAAAATAAAAAAAGTTAACTTTCTTTTTTAAATTTCTCAATTTTTTTACAAGAGGAAATTTTTGATATTCCTTCTTCATCATTAAGAACAGTTTTCATGAAAATCTCTTGTTTGTCTTTTTCAAAAAGAATTTGAGTATAAAATTGAGGATATCCATGTTTATGAGTGAGTATTTTACCATTTTCTTCATAAATATTTTGAACATAAGAGTTTGATTTTTTAGTACTTAAATCAGTTAGTCGATATTTTTGATATGTTTTTTCCTTATAAACATAATTTCTAGTCATGATTAATTCGTCTAGATTTAAGATGTACTCATTTTTTAAAAATTCATCTTGTTTATCATCACATTTACTCATAATGATTATTTCTGATTTAAGATGTTGGAAGGGAAGAATTATAAATAAAAGAGAAATTAAAAATCTAATTTCTTTCATTTTTTTCAGCAAAAAATAAGCCAATTAAAAGTAAAGCTGTCCAACCAAGTCCTATTAATCCTTTAATAATATTAGTGTCAGCACTCCATAAATCAAGGAATAATGCTCCAAAAATAAGACCTAGAACATATACAATAATTACAATTGTAGTTTTACTCATCTAATAATTTTTTTTTGAAAAGAGAGATACCATTTTCAATTTTATAAGTATAGGACTCTTTAAAACTCTCTAATTGCCAACCAGTTAATCTTTTCTGAATAATTTCAAGATTTTCATTTTTCCAATCGTCAGTTGTAGTCTCTATTTTCCAGGTTTTTTTTTCTTCGTTGGTTCTTCCACACCCATAACAATAACCAGTTTTTGGATCAGTTTTACAAATACTTATACATGGAGAAATAACCATAATAATATTATAGAGTAAAAATTATATAATTTACAATAATTGTCGTTGGACAAATAGTTTCAATCATATATAAAACCTCTTGAATTTGTGGGGCGATGGCGGAATTGGTAGACGCGTCGGTCTTAGGAACCGATAGAGCAATCTGTGAAGGTTCGAGTCCTTTTCGCCCTACCATTAATTTATTATGAAGGTCACAGTAGAAAATAAAAAAGGTCTTAATAAAGATATAAAAGTTTTCATTGATAAAAAAACAATGAATTCTTATATGGATGAAAAATATGAGGAAATTAAAGGTACTGTAAATTTAAAAGGGTTTAGACCAGGAAAAGTTCCAGTAGAAGTTTTAAAAAGACAGTTTGGTAAAGCAGTATTTAGTGAAGTTTTAGACAAAGTTTTAAAAGACACAACTACAAAGGCTTTAGAAGAAAACAAAATAAAACCAGCAGGACAACCAAAATTGGATCTCAAAACTTATGGTGAAGATAAAGATCTAGAATATATAATTTCCGTCACAGAGCTTCCTAAAGTTGAATTAAAATCTATAGAAAATATTAAATTTGATGAATACACAGTTAAAATTGACGAGGGTGAATCCGAAAAAAGAATTAAAGAGATAGCTAAAAATACACCGAGCTTCAAAGATGCTCCACCTGAAACCAAAGCAAAAGAGGGAGATCTAGTAACATTTGATTATACAGCAACTGTTGATGAAAAATCATTTAAAGGAGGGGAAGGAAAAAATACACAATTAACTTTAGGTAAAGATTTATTTTTAAAAGGTTTTGATAAACAATTAATTGGAGTTAAAAAAGATGATCAAAAAATTGTTGAAGCTACTTTGCCTGAAAACTTTCCTGAAAAAGACTTAGTAAATAAAAAAGCAAAATTTAATTGTAAGATATTATCGGTAAAAATTTCAGATGAAGTAAAAATTGATGATCAATTTGCAAAAAATCTTGGGGCAAAAGACTTAAAAGATTTGAAAACTCTTATTTCAAAACAAATTAATGATGAATATAAAAATTCATTAGATAGATTGTCGAAAAACCAAATTCTTAAAGAATTAGAAAAATTTAAAATTGATGAAATCCCACAAAATTTAGTTGATGAAGAAGTTAAGATTCTCTCTCAAGGAATGACAGACGAAGATAAGAAAAAAAGTAAAGATAATTTTGAAGAGATAGCGAAAAAAAGAATTAAAGTTGGTTTAATATTAAACGAATTCGGTGAGCAAAATCAGATAAAAGTATCAGAACAAGAATTACAGGCTGAAGTTCAAAAACAAATAAGAATGATGCCAGGTCAAGAAAAAATGGTAATGGATTTTTATCAAAAGAATCAATCAGCCCTTGCTAGCTTAAGAGGAACAGTTTATGAAGAAAAAATTTTAAATCTTGTAAAACAAAAAGCTAAATCTAATAAAAAAGAGGTTTCAAAGGAAGAAGCTGAAAAAATATTAAAACAGTCTCAAAATCAAGATGATGAAAAAAAACAATCATCAAAGAAAACAGTTGAGACTAAAAAAAAAGATGTAAAAAAAACTACTTCAAAAACGAAGCCTCCTGCAAAAAAAACAAAAAAAGTTAGCAAAAAGTAATCTCAAGTTGTATAAGTAATACGAATCAACTTTATGAATAATAAAATGTCAGAACATATGAGTAATTTAATACCTATGGTTGTTGAGCAATCGAACAAAGGTGAAAGAGCCTATGATATTTATTCAAGACTGTTAAAAGAAAGAATTATTTTTTTGACAGGTCAAATTAATGACAATGTAGCTTCATTAATTACAGCTCAATTATTATTTCTAGAAGCAGAAGATCCTAAAAAAGAAATTTTTTTATATATTAATAGTCCTGGTGGACTTGTTACTGCAGGCTTAGGTATTTACGATACAATGCAATATGTAAAACCAGATATTTCAACTTTATGTATTGGACAAGCAGCTTCGATGGGATCTTTTTTATTGTCGGCAGGAACAAAAGGAAAAAGATTTTCACTTCCAAATTCAAGAATTATGGTTCATCAACCATCTGCGGGATTTCAAGGACAGGCTACTGATATCGAAATTCATGCCAATGAAGTATTATCATTAAAAAAAAGATTGAATGAAATATATTCTAAACATACCGGCAAATCTGTGGATGAAATTAAAACTGCTTTAGAAAGAGATAATTTTATGACTGCGGACGCTGCCAAATCTTTTGGACTTATAGATTCTGTAGTAGAGAAAAGATCTTAGAACACCACATATAGTTTACGAAATCCAAAACTTGATTAATAGGAGTCATTTATAATAAAGTAGATTTATTGATTCGTTTAAAATTTTATGAACACAAATAATAAAAATATTCTTTATTGCTCTTTCTGCGGCAAAAGCCAACACGAAGTGAGAAAATTAATTGCAGGTCCAACTGTCTTTATTTGTGATGAGTGTGTTGAACTTTGTATGGATATTATAAAAGAAGAGAGCAAAGATACATTTGTAAAACATCAAGATGGTTTACCATCACCAAAAGAGATTTGTACGGTCTTAGATGATTATGTGATTGGACAATCTCATGCAAAAAAAGTTTTATCAGTAGCTGTTCACAATCACTACAAAAGATTAAATTATGAAAATAAAACAAGTAAAAATGTAGAGCTTGCAAAATCTAATATACTCTTGGTTGGTCCAACTGGATGTGGAAAAACATTATTAGCACAAACGCTGGCTAGAATTTTAGATGTTCCATTTACAATGGCTGATGCAACAACTTTAACTGAAGCAGGTTACGTAGGAGAGGATGTAGAAAATATTATTTTAAAATTGTTACAAGCAGCAGATTATAATGTTGAAAAAGCCCAAAGGGGAATTGTGTACATTGATGAAGTTGATAAGATTAGTAGAAAATCTGAAAATCCATCTATTACAAGAGACGTTTCTGGTGAAGGTGTTCAACAAGCTTTATTAAAGATAATGGAAGGGACAATTGCAAGTGTACCTCCTCAAGGTGGTAGAAAACACCCCCAACAAGAATTCTTACAAGTTGATACTACAAATATTTTATTTATTTGTGGTGGAGCATTTGCGGGACTTGATAAAATTATTTCTCAGAGAGATAAAGGAACATCTATTGGTTTTGGAGCAGATGTTAAGAATATACAAGATAAAAAGACTGGTGAGTGGATGAAGAACCTAGAGCCTGAGGATTTGCTTAAATATGGATTAATACCCGAGTTTATTGGAAGATTACCTATGATTGCCACTCTAGAAGATTTAGATGAAAAATCTTTAATCAAGATATTACAAGAACCAAAAAATTCTTTAACAAAACAATATCAAGAGCTATTTAAACTAGATGGTGCAAAATTAATATTTAAAGACTCTGCACTTAAAGAAATTGCAATTAAAGCAATTAGCAAAAAAACAGGAGCAAGAGGCTTAAGATCTATTTTAGAAAATATACTTCTTAAAACTATGTATGATTTACCAAGTCAAGAAAATATTGAAGAGGTAATAGTCGATTCATCAGCGGCTAAAGGTTTGTCGCAGCCTATTATTGTTCACTCAAAAAAGGATGGTAAATCCAAAACAACTAAGACAACAGCGGCTTAATAACCCTAATAACTTGTAAAAAGGTATTGCAAAAATAATTTTAATATCCATATTGATTTTATGGACGTAAAAACCTCTTCACCATTATTACCACTTAGAGATATTGTGGTTTTTCCTAGCATGGTAATTCCACTTTTTGTTGGAAGAGATAAGTCAATCTCTGCTTTAAATGAGGTGATGAAAAAAGAAAAAAAAATTATTTTAGTAACTCAAAAAAATTCTGAAATCGATGATCCTAAGAAAACAGATATATTTATGTATGGATGTGAAGGTAGTATTTTACAACTTTTAAAACTCCCAGATGGAACAGTAAAAGTTTTAGTTGAGGGTGTTCGTAGAGTAAAAATTATTGATTTTAAAGATAAAGAAAAGTTTATAACTTGTGACTTTACACCTCACAATGATGTGATCGACGGCGATGAAGATTTGTACCCATTAGCTGTTACAGCAATCAGAAGAATGGAAAAATTAACTTCTATAAATAAAAAAGTTTCAAGCGAGACTATTAATACGATTAAACAATTGAAGGATCCGTCTCAGATTGCAGATAACATTGCTTCACACATCACAGCAACAATTTCAGAAAAACAACAAATCTTTGAGACCATAGATGTAAAGAAAAGATTAAATGCAATCATAAAGATAATGGAAAATGAAACAAGTATTATTGGAGTTGAAAAAAGAATTAGAGGAAGAGTCAAAACTCAAATGGAAAAAACTCAACGAGAGTATTATTTAAATGAACAATTAAAAGCTATCCAAAAAGAGTTAGGTGAAATAGAGGATGGCAAAGACGAAAATACAAGTTTAAATAAAGCAATCCTTAAATCTAAAATGCCAAAAGATGTTGAGAAAAAATGTCTTCAAGAATTAAAAAAATTAAAGAATATGAGTCCAATGTCAGCAGAAGCCACTGTGGTGAGAAATTACTTAGATTGGATGATAGATTTACCCTGGCATAAAAAAAGTGATGTTGTCATAGATTTAAAAAAAGCACTTGAAGTTTTAGATAAAGATCATTTTGGTTTAGAAAAAGTTAAAGAAAGAATTATTGAATTTTTAGCAGTTCAAAAAAGAATGGATAAGATTAAAGGCCCTATTTTGTGCTTAGTAGGACCGCCTGGTGTTGGAAAAACATCTTTAGGAAAATCAATTGCTAAAGCAACAAACAGAGAGTTTGTAAGAATGTCGGTAGGTGGAATGAGAGATGAGGCAGAAATTAGAGGTCACAGAAGAACTTATATTGGTTCTTTACCGGGTAAAATCATTCAAATGATGAAAAAAGCTGGAACTAAAAATCCACTGATACTTTTAGACGAGATTGATAAAGTTGGAAATGATTATAGAGGAGATCCCTCTTCAGCTTTACTAGAGGCTTTAGACCCAGAACAAAATACGACTTTTAATGATCACTATCTAGAAGTTGATTATGATTTATCTGATGTAATGTTTGTGACTACAGCTAATACATTAAATATTTTACCTCCGTTATTAGATAGAATGGAAGTTATTAGATTAGCAGGCTACACAGAAGATGAAAAAATAAATATTGCAAACAAATATCTTCTTCCAAAACAGATAAAAGATAATGGTGTGAAGGAAAAAGAAATGAACTTGGGTGATGATATTATAAAAGAAGTAATTAGAAGTTACACAAAGGAGTCCGGAGTAAGAAATCTTGAGAGAGAAATTTCTAAAATTGCAAGAAAAGTAGTTAAAAAGGTTGTCTCTGGAGAAGAAAAAGAAGTTAGTGTTAACACAAAAAATCTACCAGACTTTTTGGGAGTTCCTAAATTTAAATCAGGTGAGTTAGAGTCTGAAAATAGAGTAGGTATTGTAACAGGATTAGCTTGGACTGAGTACGGTGGTGAGATTTTAAAAATAGAGACAGTAACAATGCCAGGTAAAGGCCGTATGCAAATTACCGGAAAGCTCGGTGACGTCATGCAAGAGTCGGTTAAAGCTGCAAAATCATTTGTAAGATCAAAATGTTTAGAGTATGGAATTATTCCTCCATTATTTGAGAAAAAAGATTTTCATATTCATGTTCCTGAAGGAGCGACGCCAAAAGATGGCCCATCTGCTGGAATAGGAATGGTTACATCAATAGTTTCATCAATTACAAATATTCCGGTAAAAAGAGATGTGGCTATGACAGGCGAAGTAACATTGACTGGCCAGGTATTACCTATTGGTGGGTTAAAAGAAAAGCTATTAGCGGCACATAGAGCAGGTATAAAAGAGGTTTTAATTCCAAAAGAAAATGAAAAAGACCTGGTAGATATGCCAAAAAAGATTATTGATGAGATAAAAATTACTCCAGTTGAGTTTGCTGATGAGGTTTTAAAAATTGCCCTAACTAAAGAGCTTAAGAAGACAGAGTGGGTTGAGGTTGATATGTCTAAAAAAGACGATAAATCTCAAGCGAGCATTCAATAATCTCAAATTTTTCCAGATATTTACTTAAATAAATTTTTTGATGTAAGCTGATTTATTGACTAGATCTATATTAATATTTTAGGTAACCTAATTTAAATAAATAATAACTAAGGGAAATAAATATGAATAAATTAAGTAAAATAATCGTTGTATTGTTCTCGTCTTTATTCTTAAGTTTTGCAGCAAACTCTGTTGAAGTAAAATTTGGACATGTGGGTAAACCAGGTTCTCTATTTTCAGCTTCAGTTGATCATTTTGCTAAACTTGCTAATAAGAGATTAGGAAATAAAGGTAAAGTAACTGTATTTGGTTCTTCACAACTTGGAAAAGACAAACAAGGAATGCAAAAACTAAAATTAGGTACAGTTAATATGTGGTTACCTTCATCAGTAATGGCTTCTATTCATGATGAGTTTGGTGTTTTTGATATGCCTTTTATTATTAAAGACAGAAAGCACATGGCTAAAGTAGAAAAAAATGTTTTACCAGGTATGTTTAAAAACCTTGAAGATAAAACAGGTTATAAAGTTATTGCTGTATGGGAAAATGGTTTTAGACATATAACAAATAATACTAGACCAATTAATACTCCAGGTGATTTAAAAGGAATTAAATTAAGAACTCCTAAATCAAAATGGAGAGTTAAAATGTTCCAATCATATGGTGCAAACCCAACTCCAATGTCTTTTTCTGAAGTATTTACTGCTTTGAAAACAGGTACAATGGATGGACAAGAAAACCCATATGCTCAAATAGCTAGTGCTAAATTTCAAGAAGTTCAAAAATATTTATCAATCACAGGTCACGTTTATACTCCTGCTTATGTAACTGTTCATAAGGATCACTGGAGCAAACTACCTGCGGATGTTCAAGATATTTTAGAAAAAGCTGCTCAAGACACACAAAAATTTGTGTACAAAGAAGCTGCTAAACTTGAAAAATCTTTATTAAAAGTAATTAAAGATGCTGGTGTCCAAGTAAACGAAGCGGACAAAGGTGCCTTTATTGCAGCTAGTAAAGGGATTTATGATCAATTTGGATCAGAAGTTCCTACTGGTGGTGCTTTAGTTAAAAAAGTATCATCTTTAGCAAAATAATATAATTAAATAGATCTTATCAGGCCCTCATTCAGAGGGCCTGAATATAATATGAAATTACAAAATTTTATTAATTCGTACGAAAAAATTTTAAAACTAATACTGTTTATAATGATGGTAGCATTAGCAGTTACGGTTTTACTTGGAGTTACATTTCGTTTTGCCGGCAGTGCTTTGGTTTGGTACGATGAAGTTGCTGCTGTCCAACTTGCATGGATAACATATTATGGTTCTGCCTATGCTGCATTAAAAGGTTCTCATATAAGTGTGCCAAGTATTTTTAAAGCTTTTCCACTGCCATTAAGAAAAATTTTTTTTGTTATATCTAAGCTGGTTGTTTATGGTTTTTTAATATTATTAGCATATTACGGTTATTTAGTTTTAACCTTAATAACAGGCGAAACGTTAGTGACATTAGAATGGGTACCTCAGCCATTTGTTCAATCAGTAATTCCAATTGCCTCATGTCTTTTTATTCTTTCTGAGACATTAAGAATTCCAGAGGATTATAAAAATTTAGTTCTACAAAATACAGGTGACGAGCAAACAGGAGATATTTAATGATAATTCTAACAATGTTTATGGTCTTGTTGCTTCTGTTGTCTATAAATGTGCCAATTGCGATTGGCCTTGCAGTAACAACTATTATTGCAATGGTTATGAAAACTGGCACAAGTTTTCTAATTGATACTGCAATCGTAATGTTTGATGGATCAATGAAGTTTCCATTGATTGCAATTCCATTATTTATTTTAGCTGGATCAATTATGAATAGTGCTGGTATTTCACGAAGACTTATAGCCTTTGCCTCTGCTCTAGTTGGATTTATCAAAGGTGGGTTGAGTATGATTAATATTGCAACCTCAATGTTTTTTGCTGAAATTTCTGGGTCGGCAGTTGCTGATGTTGCTGCACTAGGTTCTATTTTAATTCCTGCGATGAAGAAGAAAGGATACCCAGGAGCATTTGCTGCTGCAGTGACTTCATCGTCAGCATCTTTAGCGATCATTATTCCACCATCTATACCAATGATTGTTTATGCAGTTATGTCTCAAAGTTCAGTTGTTCAATTATTTGTTGCTGGAATTATTCCTGGAGTAATTGGTGGATTTTTTCTTATGTTGGCAGCTTATGTTACAGCAAGAAAGAAAAATTTTCCTGTTGAAGAGACATTCAATATACCAAATGTTAAAAAGACGGCAAAAGATGCAGCTCTGGCCTTTTTATTACCAATAATTATTTTAGGAGGTATTTTTGGAGGCGTTGTAACAGCTACAGAGGGAGCTGGTTTAGCAGTTGTAGCATCTTTGGTAATAGGTTTTATCTATAAAGAAATAGACTTTAAAAGACTGTATGAGTCAGCATGCGAGGGAGCAATACAAACTGCATCTGTAATGTTATTAGTCGCGGCATCTGTTTTATTAGGAGAGTTTTTAACAATTGAACAAATTCCTCAAAAAGTTGCTGAGTCAATTATTGACTTTACTAATAATAAATATGCCGTTTTAGGAATCTTAAATATATTTTTATTAATTATAGGTTTCTTTTTACACTCGGTTGCAGCAATAATTTTAACTGTACCAATTGTGATGCCACTGGTTAATGCAGTCGGTATTGATCCTGTTCATTTTGGAATAATTGTAACTTTAAATCTAGCTATAGGACAACAGACACCTCCTGTAGCAAGTGTACTAGTAACGGCCTGTTCAGTTGCAAAAGCAGATATCTGGGATGTAACAAGATCAAACATATCATTTATATGTGTGTTGTTAGTTTTATTACTTTTGGTAACTTATGTACCAGCAATACCAATGACATTAGTAGAGTATTTTTATAGGAGTTAGATGAGCAGTTTAGTTAAGCTAAATAAAATAAATAGTCATTTATCTGAAGTTGTTATTAATAGACCAGAAAAATTAAATGCAATGACTAAACCAATGTGGATAAAACTTGGTAAAATTTTTCAAGAAATTTCAAAAGAAAAAAACCTTAGATGTGTAATCATAAGAGGTGAGGGTGGAAAATCTTTTTCACCTGGAAATGATATTGGAGAATTTAAAAAAGAAAGATCATCATCAAAATTAGCAAAATCTTATGGAAAGTTTTTACATGGAACTTTGGGATCAATTTTTAATTGTCCAGTACCTACAATAGCTATGATTGAGGGAATTTGTGTGGGAGGTGGTTTAGAAATTGCCGCTTGTTGTGATATTAGAATTTGTGGGAAAAGTTCAAGATTTGGTATACCAATAAAAAGACTTGGTTTAACAATGGCTGCGAAAGAACTAGAAGTTCTTTTAAAAGCAACTACCTATTCTACTGCAATGGAAATTTTGTTTGAGGGAAGAGTATTTGATTCTCAAGAGGCATTAGAAAAAAGATTGGTCAATAGAGTAGTTAAAGATGAAGACGTAAGGAAAGAAGCATATAAATCAGCTGAACTGATATGTGAAGGCGCTCCTAAAGTTGCTAGATGGCATAAAGAATTTGCAAGAAATATTTTAAAGAAAGGCAAAGTAACAGAAAAAATAAATAATCTTGGTTACAAATGCTATGATACTGAGGATTTTAAAATTGGATATCAATCCTTCCTAAATAAAACTAAGCCAAAATTTAAAAATAAATAATCATAAATGGCATCATTAAAAGGCATACGAGTATTAGAGATGGCTCAAATAATGGCTGGTCCTACATGTGGATTGTTATTGGCAGATCTAGGGGCTGAAGTTATTAAGATAGAAAAAACTCCAGGAGGTGATGATACTAGAAATTTCCTTCCTCCCGATGTCAATGGAGTATCGGCAGCATACTTAATGATGAATAGAAATAAAAAAGGTATTGCTTTAAATTTAAAAGATAAAGAAGGAATTGAAATTTTTAAGAAGATGATAAAAAATTCTGATGTAGTTTTAGAAAATTTTCGAAAAGGGACACTAGAAAAACTAGGTATCGGTTATGATACGATGTCAAAAATTAATCCTAAAATTATTTTATGTGAAATTTCTGGTTATGGAAGAACAGGTCCTTACGCAAATAAAGGAGGCTTTGATTTAGTAGCACAAGGTATGAGTGGTTTAATGAGTATTACTGGTGAAGATAAGAATAAACCACCAATGAAAGTAGGAGCGCCACTTACAGATATCACCGCAGGATTACTTGCTGCAAGCGGTATTTTAGCAGCTTTAATTCATAGAGATAAAACTGGGGAAGGTCAAAAAGTTGATACATCTTTGTATGAAGCAGGAATAGTTCATACTTATTGGCAATCAGCAATTGCTGGTGCAACTGGTGTATCACCAGGTCCTCTTGGATCAGCTCATCCTTTGACTGCACCTTATCAAGCTTTTAAAACAAAAGATAAATGGATAACTGTTGGTGCATCAAATCAGAATACATGGCTCATGTTATTAAAGGCAATCAATCGTCAAGATCTTAACGAGAATGAGAAATTTTCAACTAATTCAAGTAGAAAAGAAAATTTAAATGAACTGGTAGAAATACTTAATAATGAATTTATTAAAAAACCTTCTCAAGAATGGTTAAAAATATTTGATGAAAATGGTTTACCATGTGGTCCTATAAATTCGATAACCGACATGTTTAAAGACCCTCAAACTATTGAAAGAGAGATGATTATTGAGGTAAATAATAAAAAAGCTGGGATAAGTAAAGCTGTTGGAATGCCAATCAAATTTTCAAAAAGCAAAACTGAAAAATCCAAAGGTGCACCAGATTTGGGTGAGCATACAAGAGAAATAATGAAAAATTTTGGTTATAAAGATGAAGAAATAGATGATTTTTATAACAAAAAAATAATTCTTTAATTTACAGTTTCGAAAATTTTAAATAGTAATTCTGAAACGTGCTTCCCTTTTTTTTCTGATAAATCAGATATTTGGTGTCTACAGCTTGTACCATTTGCTACTATGAAATCATTTTCATCACTACTATTAATTGCAGGTATTAAAGATAGATGAGCCATTTTTTTTGAAGTTTCATAAGTTTTACTATCATAGCCAAAAGAACCGGCCATCCCACAACAACTAGAATCTATCATCTTATTATTTATATTTAGCTCAGATAAAAGATCTTTAAGACCTTTCATTCTATCTTGAGACTTTTGGTGACAATGTCCATGAATTAAAACATTTTGACTAAAACTATTTGATTTAACATTTTTATCTTTTTTAATTTGTTCTAAAATAAACTCTTCTAATAAATAAAATCTATTTTTTATTTTATCTCTATTTTTTATGCCTTTAAGTGATTGATACTCGTCACTAAAAGTAAGCAAACAAGACGGTTCGATACCTACTATGGGTAATTCAAAGTAGTTATTCTTAATAATATAGTCATTAAATCTATTCAATTCTTCTGCAGCCTTATCTAGTTGACCATATGATATATAGGTTCTTCCACAACAGAGTGGTCTATCAAGTTTATCACTATCAAAACTTGGGATTACTGCTTGATAACCAAATTTATTTAATACTTTAATTGTGTAGACCAAATTTTCATTCTCAAAATTAATATTAAATGTATCTGCAAATAAAATTACTTTATTTTCTGAAATTTCTTGATTGTTATATATGTCTTTTAAAGCCTTTTGATTTTGGACCTCAGGCAGGCTTCTTTCAGTTGCAAAACCAAATTTTTTAATAATGTTTGAAATAACTGGAAAATTTTTAATCTTATTAATTATTGGGTTTATGATTTTATATAACCAAATCAGCCTAGGCATATCAGAGATAATTTTATCTTTAATTCTCATACTAAATTTTTTGTAATAATGAGAGAGAAATTCACTTTTCATCTTAGCCATATCTACAGACATTGGACATTCTCTTTGACAAGCTTTACAGCTCACACAAAGCTCCATTGTTTCATACATTTCTTTAGATGCAAAAGACCCCTCTGGTAATTGATTAGAAAGAGCGAGTCTTAATGTATTTGCTCTTCCTCTAACTAAATCTTTCTCTTCTTTCGTTACCCTGTATGAAGGACACATCACTCCTGAATCTAATTTTCTGCATGCGCCGTTGTTATTACACATTTCAATTGCATCTGAAAATTGACCCCAATTAGACCAATCATAATGAGTACTTATATTCTCTGTTTGATAATCTGACTTATATCTCATCAAAGATCTATCATTTGATTTAAAAGGTCTTACAATTTTACCTGGATTTAATAAATTCTTATTATCGAATATATCTTTAATTTCTTCGAATGCATTTATGATATTTTTTCCAAACATCATTTCGTGGAATTCTGATCTAACAATTCCATCTCCGTGTTCACCTGAATGAGAACCTTTATAATTTTTAACCATTTCAAAAGCTTCCTCAGATATAGATCTCATTTTTTTAATATCTTGGTCAGATTTCATATTCAAAACTGGTCTTACGTGAAGGGTTCCAACCGATGCATGAGCGTAAAACATTCCACTTGTGTTATATCTTTTAAATATTTCATTTAATCTTGCAGTGTATTCTGCCAAATGATCTAAAGAAACTGCACAATCCTCTATAAATGCAACCGGCTTCTTATCTCCCTTCATCGACATCAAAATATTTAATCCAGCTTTTCTAATCTCAAAAACTTCTTTTTGCTCTGATAAGTCTGTAAAAAAAGAAAATTGATTTTTTCTATTTTGATGAAGAACTAAATATTCAAGGTCTTTTATTTTTTTCTCATAAATATTTTGGTCTGTATCTATAAATTCAACCATCAGAACTGCCTCTGGATTACCTTTTATATATTTCTTAATACCACCAGCATACATTGGAATTTCTTTTGCTAGATTTAATAAGTTTTGATCCATTAATTCGACACAAGTAGGTTTTAATTTTACGATCTCTTTTGTTAATTCCATAGCTTGATGAAAGTTATCAAAATAACAGACGCCTAAAATTTTGTTTTCAGGAATCTCAGATAACTTTAATTTTATTCTATTAAAAAGAGACAATGTTCCCTCAGAACCAACTAATAGATTTGATGAATTAAACCCGTTTGAATCTATTAAATCAATGTTATATCCACCAACTCTTCTTTGAGTAGTTGGCCAGTTTTCATCAATATCCTTTCTAACTTTCTGTCTTAAATTTAAAAATTTATCAATTATTTCATAAAAACGATCTTGGTTATTAGTTGTTGTTAAATAGTTTTTATTAATTTGATCGAAAGTATGTAATGAACCATCATCTAGAATTGCTTCGATAGCTAGCACGTTGTGAACCATATTTCCATAATATAAAGATCTAGATCCACATGAATTATTTGCTGACATCCCCCCAATAGTTGCTCTACTACTTGTAGATACATCTACAGGAAACCATAGACCATGCGGTCTTAGAAATGAATTTAAATGATCCAAGACAACACCTGGCTGAACCCATACATATTTTTCTTCTACATTAAGTTCTAATATTTTGTTTTGATGTTTTGAATAATCGAGAACTACACTTTCACCTACAGTTTGACCACATTGAGAACTTCCACCGCCTCTAGCTAGAAGAGGAATGGAATTTTTTTGAGAATATTCCATTAGGTTTAAAACATCATTTGTATCTTTTGGAAGAACTACACCAAGAGGCTTGATTTGATAAACTGATGCATCTGTACTGTATCGACCTCGAGAAAATTCATCAAATAAAGTTTTCCCATCAACTTTATTACTTATTTCTTTTGCTATTCTTTGTATTTGATCTGAACTAAACCGCATAAAACTTAATTAAAGGTTTATTTATTTTTGTAAACTAGTTTACCGAACTTTTTTAGCGCGGTTTCTGAAATTTCTAATCCTAAACCTGGATTTTCATTTAGATGTATCCAACCATTACTCATTTTATGGTGATTTTCAAATAATTGAGCTTGTAGAGGATCTCTTTCATCATCAAATGACTCGACTATTCTTCCTGATGGAGAAGACGCAACTAAAGGAGCATGAATATAACAATCATGATGTGGCGCTATATCTAAATGATTTAATTCGCATAAAGCAGATAGTTTTTTACCATTAGTAAAACCACCAAACATTGTGCAATCAAATTGTAAAATTTGAATTGCATTTTCCTCCACTAAAGATCTACATCCATAAATCGTAATTTCACTTTCTCCACCTGATAAAGGAATTTTTGTTTGTTGTGATAAAAGTTTTAAATTTCTTCTATCATCTTCCCATCTCACAGGCTCTTCTATCCAAGTTGGATTAAATCTTTCAAATTCTTTTACTCCCTCAATGGCCGTTTTTAGGTTCCATGCTCTATTAACATCAATCATTAAATCTTTATCTTCACCAATTTCTTGTCGAATTATTTCCAATCTTTTTGCATCTTCTTTTATACTTAATCCTCCCACTTTAACTTTAAAGCTTTGATGGCCAATTTTAATTAATTTTTGTAGTTCATCTCGAAGTTCTTTTTCATTTTTACCGTCTCTGTAATAAGCACAAGTTACATATACAGGAATTTTATTTCTGTAACCTCCAAACAATTTATATAGTGGAATTTTGGAGGCTTTACCTATCAAATCCCAGCATGCAATATCTAAAGCTGCTGAAATTCTGATTAAAGCTTCTCTACTCCAACCTTTTTCATTACTGTGACGAGTGTCAGTTAATGTAAAAATTTTCTCATATAATTTTTCTGGACAAAAAGGATCCTCTCCTATTATTAAATCCTGTAATCCATTAGAGAAAGGTTTGATAATTGGTGTGATATCAGTGTAACTAGTTGCCAAACCAAAACCAGAGTTACCATCTTTAGTTTTAATCTTTATCAATAATTCATTTGCTGTTGGAACTATGAAATGGCTTACCCAGTGAGGATTAACTTCATCTGGGTTATTTAAAACATAAACTTCTATAGTCTCGATTGAATTACTACCATTTGTCATATATTATAAGTTTGATTATATAATTTCTTTAGCATATACAGCAGAATGGCAATTTCAAACAATATAAGACCAGGTCGACATTTTTTACAAATACCAGGTCCAACTAACGTTCCTGATAGAGTTTTAAGAGCAATGGATTATCCAACAATAGACCATAGAGGTCCAGATTTTGCAGAACTTGGTTTAAGAGTTTTAGATAGAATAAAGTTAATTTTTAAAACTTCAGAACCTGTAATAATATTTCCTGCTTCAGGCACAGGTGCTTGGGAAGCTGCAATTGTAAATACTTTAAGTGCAGGTGATAAAATTTTAATGTTCGAAACAGGACACTTTTCTACACTTTGGTATGATATTGCAGAAAAATTTAAATTAGAAATCGACTTTGTTAAAGGTGACTGGAGAACAGGTGTTGACCCAAATATTGTTGAGCAAAAATTGAAGGATGATAAAGAGAAAAAAATTAAAGCAGTCTGTGCAGTTCACAATGAAACATCTACAGGAGTAACAAGTAGAATTGGAAAAATAAGAAAAGCAATAGATAACGCTGAACATCCTGCTTTATTATTTGTTGATACGATCTCATCACTTGGTTCAATAGATTATAGACATGAAGAATGGAAAGTTGATGTAACAGTTGGTGGATCTCAAAAAGGATTATTATTACCTCCAGGACTATCCTTTAATGCAATAAGTTCAAAAGCACTAAAAGCTTACGAAAGTTCTGATTTACCTAAATCATATTGGGATTGGAAACCGATGTTAGAAAATAATAAAAAAGGGTATTTCCCATACACACCAGCAACAAATCTATTGTATGGATTAGATGAAGCAATTAATATGTTGACTGAAGAAGGTTTAGAAAATGTTTTTACAAGACATAAAAGATTTGCAGAGGCCACCAGAGTTGCAGTTAAAGCTTGGGGCCTAGAAATACTTTGTAAAAATCCAGAGGAATATTCTGACTCTTTAACAGCCGTGATGGTCCCAGACGGACATGATGCGGACTCATTAAGAAAAATAATTTTAGATCATTACAACATGTCTTTAGGAACGGGTTTAGCCAAAGTTGCAGGGAAAATTTTTAGAATTGGACATTTAGGAGATTTTAACGAACTGATGTTAGCTGGAACTTTAGCTGGTGTTGAAATGGGATTAATGAAATCTAAAATTCCATATAAAAAAGGTGGAATACTTAAAGCACTTGATTATCTTTGTTAACTACCAAAAAATTTTAAATAAAAATTATTTTTAAGCCATTTTTTCTATAGTATTAGAACTTGACGTTATTTTTCCAAAAGATATAAATCACTCTGTTTTGGTTATGGGCGGTTAGCTCAGTTGGTAGAGCATCTCGTTTACACCGAGGGGGTCAAAGGTTCGAGTCCTTTACTGCCCACCAAAAGAATCAAAAGTGGGGGTGTAGCTCAGTTGGTTAGAGCGATCGCCTGTCACGCGATAGGTCGAGGGTTCGAGTCCCTTCACTCCCGCCACTTTATAAGTTTACAGGTGATAATCATTATCAAATATACTGTATATTTTGAATAATGTGACCTAACACCACTTCATCTAGCTTTAAAAAATGATATATATTCCACCATGACAGCGGAATTTTTAAAGGATTATTTGCCTATAATATTGTTCCTAATTATTGCATTAGGTTTAAGTTGTGCATTTATTGTAATTAATTTTATTCTATCTCCAAAAAATCCAGACCCAGAGAAGTTATCAGCTTATGAATGTGGATTTGAACCATTTCAAGATTCTAGAATGGAATTTGATGTTCGTTTTTATTTGGTTGCTATACTTTTTATAATCTTTGATCTTGAAATAGCATTTTTATTTCCGTGGGCAATTTCTTTAGGAAATATTGGAATTTTAGGTTTTATCTCAATGATGATTTTCTTATTCATACTTACTATTGGATTTATTTATGAATGGAAAAAAGGTGCTTTAGACTGGGAATAAATTTTTTTTTAAATGAATAATAAGTTAGATCAAGTTCCGGAAGAGTTTAAACAACTTGCTGAAGATTTCAGTAAGAATGGTTTTATTACAACATCTTTAGATAATTTAATAAATTGGTCAAGGTCAGGATCATTACACTGGATGACTTTTGGTCTTGCTTGTTGTGCTGTTGAAATGATGCAAACTGCGATGCCCAGATATGATTTAGAAAGATTTGGTGCAGCACCTCGTGGTTCACCAAGACAATCTGATGTAATGATTGTTGCTGGTACTTTAACTAATAAAATGGCACCAGCCCTAAGAAAAGTTTATGATCAAATGCCTGAGCCAAGATATGTTATATCTATGGGTAGTTGTGCTAATGGTGGAGGATACTATCACTATTCTTATTCAGTTGTTAGAGGTTGTGATCGTATTGTTCCGGTTGATATTTACGTTCCTGGATGTCCTCCCTCTGCAGAAGCTTTATTATATGGAATTATGCAATTACAAAAAAAAATAAGAAACAAAGGTTCAATAACTAGATAATATGAAAAATCTAACTGATCTAGAAAAAAAGATTAATTCAGAACTTGGGACTAAAATAAATAGTTCTAAAATAAAACATAATCAAATTTATGTTGAAATTGATAAAGATGATCTAATAGATGTGACTTTATTTATTAAAACTAACAAAGATACAAAATTTAGACAGCTTATAGATATTACAGTTGTTGACTATCCAGAGCGGTCACAAAGATTTAAAATTGTTTATCTATTTTTAAGCCATGAATTTAATCAAAGAATGATATTAAGTTATGACATAAATGAAAATGAAGTCATATCATCAATCACTTCAATTTTTCCTTCAGCCAATTGGATGGAAAGAGAAGTTTTTGATATGTATGGAGTAAATTTTAAAGATCATCCTGATCTTAGAAGAATACTTACAGATTATGGATTTGAGGGCCATCCACTTAGAAAAGATTTCCCATTAACAGGTCATACAGAAGTTAGATATAACGAAGATCAAAAGAAAGTTATTAACGAACCAGTTAAACTCGAACAAAATTACAGAAATTTCGATTATGAGAGTCCATGGGAAGGGACAAAATACATTAAAGAACTATCAGAAAATAATGACAAAAAAAATTAAAAACTTAAATTTAAATTTTGGACCACAACATCCAGCGGCACATGGTGTACTTAGACTTATTCTAGAATTGGATGGAGAAGTTGTGGAAAAAGCAGATCCACATATTGGACTATTACATCGTGGCACGGAGAAATTAATTGAAAATAAAACTTATATGCAAGCAGTTCCATATTTTGATCGTCTTGATTATGTTGCCCCAATGAATCAAGAACATGCTTTTGCTTTAGCTATTGAGAAAATTTTAGATATTGATGTTCCGATAAGAGCTCAATTTATTAGGGTGATGTTTTGTGAAATTGGTAGAATTTTAAGTCATATTTTAAATGTGACAACACAAGCATTAGACGTTGGAGCTTTAACACCATCTTTATGGGGTTTTGAGGAAAGAGAAACTTTAATGACGTTTTATGAAAGAGCATCTGGATCAAGATTGCATGCAAATTATTTTAGAGCCGGTGGTGTGCATCAAGATTTACCAGCAGGTTTAGAAGCAGATATTGCAAAATTCTGCGAAACTTTTCCAAAAATAATTAATGATTTAGAAAACTTATTAACTGACAATAGAATATTCAAACAAAGAAATGTAGACATTGGTGTTGTTACAAAAGAAGATGCTCTCGATTATTCTTTTAGCGGCGTTATGATTAGAGGTTCTGGTATTCCATGGGATCTAAGGAAATCACAACCATACGATTGTTATAATCAACTAGAGTTTAAAATTCCTGTAGGAAAAAATGGAGATTGTTACGATAGATATTTATGTAGAATTGAAGAAATGAAAGAGAGTGTCAAAATAATTAAACAATGCTTATCAAAAATGGAAAAAGGTCCAATAAAAACATTTGATGGAAAAATAACACCTCCATCAAAAAAAGATATTAAACAATCAATGGAGGCCTTGATACATCACTTTAAATTATTTACTGAGGGATATCGTGTACCTAAAGATGAAATTTATACTGCGGTTGAAGCACCTAAAGGAGAATTTGGAGTTTATTTAATATCAGATGGATCAAGCAAACCTTACAAATGCAAAATTAGAGCACCTGGATTTTCACATTTACAATCAATGGATTATCTAATTAAAGGGCATATGTTGGCTGATGTTCCTGCTGTACTTGGTTCTTTAGATATAGTTTTTGGTGAGGTTGATAGATGAGTTTAAAGAGACCAGCTAAAGATCAACCAGATCATTTTGAATTTAATTCATCTTCTTTAGAAGCAGCGAATAAAATTATTTCAAAATATCCTAAAGGAAAACAACAAAGTGCAGTTATGGCATTGTTATATATAGCCCAAAAACAAAATAATAATTGGATACCTTTAGTTGCAATGAAATATATAGCCAAACTTCTAAATATGCCTTACATAAAAGTTTATGAAGTAGCGACTTTTTATAGTATGTTTAACTTATCACCAGTTGGAAAATATTTTATACAAGTTTGTACTACAACACCTTGTATGATAAGGGGAGCTGGTAAATTAGTTGAGGCCTGTAAAGAAAAAATTTCTGAAAAAGAGTCTGAATTATTACCAGATAAAAATTGTTCATGGATGGAAGTAGAGTGCTTAGGTGCCTGTGTTACTGCTCCAATGATGCAAATTAATGATGATTACTTTGAAGATTTAGATAAAGAAAAAACTTTAGAAATTATAGATAAAATTTTAAATGACGAAATGCCAAAACCAGGTTCATACAGAGGACGGGTAAACAATGAACCAGAAAGTGGAAGAAAAACATTAATGGAATTAAAAAATGCTTAAAGATCAAGATAGAATTTTTCAGAATTTATATAATGATTTGGGTTCAGATTTAACTTCAGCTCAAAAAAGAGGTGACTGGGTAAATACAAAAGAAATTACTGACAAAGGTAGAGACTGGATCATAAATGAAATCAAAGACTCTCAATTAAGAGGAAGAGGGGGAGCAGGTTTTCCTACAGGTCTAAAGTGGTCATTTGCACCAAAAGAAGTTGGGTCAAGACCTCACTATCTAGTTATTAATGGAGATGAGTCAGAACCAGGCACATGTAAAGATAGAGATATCTTAAGATTTGAACCACATAAACTAATTGAAGGTTGTTTAATAGCATCATATGCGATCCAAGCACATGTTTGTTATATTTATATAAGAGGTGAGTATTTTGTTGATGGACAAAAACTTCAAGCTGCAATTGACGAAGCTTATGAAAAAAAATTAATTGGAAAAAATGCATCTGGAACAGGATGGGATTTAGATATTTATATACATTACGGTGCAGGAGCTTATATTTGTGGGGAAGAGACAGCATTACTCGAGAGCATTGAAGGTAATAAAGGTCAGCCAAGATTAAAACCACCTTTCCCAGCATTAATTGGTTTGTATGGATGTCCTACAATAATTAACAATGTTGAGACTATAGCTGTAGTTCCAACAATTCTTAGAAGAGGTGGTAAATGGTTTGCTTCTTTGGGAAGAGAAAAAAATACTGGAACAAAAATATTTTGTATTTCTGGAAATGTAAATAATCCATGTAATGTTGAAGAGGAAATGAACATACCTCTGAAAGAATTAATAGAAGTTCATGCAGGAGGTGTCATAGGTGGTTGGGATAATTTACAAGCTGTCATACCAGGGGGATCCTCAATGCCACTTATTCCTAAAGAAAAGTGTGAGACACTAACTATGGACTTTGACTCTTTAGTTGCTGAAAAAAGTGGGCTGGGTACAGCAGGAGTGGTAGTAATAAATAAAGATCAAGACATAATCAAATGCATGGCAAGAATTGCCAGATTTTATAAGCATGAAAGCTGTGGTCAATGTACACCTTGCAGAGAAGGTTCAGGGTGGATGTGGAGGATGCTTGAGAGAATGGCGAGAGGTGAGGCTTCAAAAGATGAAATTGAGATGTTGGGTGATGTAACTAAACAAATTGAAGGTCATACAATATGTGCATTTGGTGAGGGATCATCCTGGCCTGTTCAAGGTTTGTTAAGACATTTTAAAGATGAAATTAAAAAAAGAAATAATTTTGATCCAATAGTAAAAGAAACTCAAAATATTCCTTACTTGGTGGATCAGCACTTATTAGATAAGAATGCTTAAATTAAAAGTAAATGATATAGAAGTTGAAGTAGAAGAGGGCCTAACTGTTCTTCAAGCATGCGAGAAAGCTGGTGTAGAAATTCCAAGATTTTGCTACCATGAAAAATTATCAATTGCTGGAAATTGTAGAATGTGTCTTGTTGAAATGGAAAAATCTCCAAAACCCATAGCCTCTTGTGCAATGCCTGCGGCTGAGGGTATGGTTATAAAAACAAATACTCCTAAAATAGAAAAATCTAGAAAGGGTGTAATGGAATTTTTATTAGCCAACCATCCTTTGGATTGTCCTGTTTGTGACCAAGGTGGTGAATGTGATCTTCAAGATCAGTCAATGTTCTATGGTATTGATAAATCTAGATTTAAAGAAAATAAAAGAGCAGTCCCTGATAAAAACATGGGTCCGCTGATTAAGACTCAAATGACAAGATGTATTCATTGTACTAGATGCATTAGATTTGCAACAGAAATTGCTGGTGTGCCTGAATTAGGCGCAATAGGTAGAGGTGAAGATATGCAAATAACAACATATTTAGAAAAATCAATACAGTCAGAATTATCAGGTAATGTAATAGATCTTTGTCCTGTAGGCGCCCTTACGTCAAAGCCTTATGTATTTGAAGCTAGGCCATGGGAGTTAAAAAAAACAGAAACAATTGATGTAATGGATGCTGTTGGATCAAATATTAGAGTAGACACATATGACTGGGAGGTAAAAAGAATACTACCAATAATCAATGAAGATATAAATGAGGAATGGATATCTGATAAAACAAGATATGCTTGTGATGGTTTGTTAAGTCAAAGACTAGATACACCATATATAAAATATAATAATAAATTTGAAAAAGCTTCATGGGATGAAGTTTTTAAAATTATAAAATCAAAAATACAAAATACCGATAAAGATAAAATAGCCGGATTTGTGGGCGATCTAGTAAATATGGAGGCTACTTAC
>CACJYQ010000007.1 GCA_902597725.1 uncultured Pelagibacteraceae bacterium | reverse complement strand
AAAATATTGATCAGGCAATAAAGTTTGTTTACTCGGACAATAACTCTTTAAGCGTAATATTTCATGATAACGATTTGTTAATGGGTGTTGTTGGCGAATTTAATAAAAATTTACAGGAACTTGAAAAAATTACCAAATGTAGTTTATATTCAAGGGGAAATTCTATTCTTATAAAATCGGATCCAGAAACAAATGAGAAGGTAAAGAATGCGATTCAATTTTTAGTTAACCAATTTATTAATAATGGAAATATCGAAAATAAAGATATACTTTCATCGGTAGACAAATTTATGATTAATGAAAAAATAAAAAACAATAATGTTACTGATATAATTAAAACTCCTAAAAAATCTATAATTCCTAGATCTGAAAAACAAAAGAATTATGTCAGAGCTTTAAGACAAAGTGATATTGTAATTTCTGCTGGACCAGCAGGAACAGGAAAGACATTTTTAGCTGTTGCAGTCGGTTTAACTATGCTTTTGGAGAAAAAGATTGAAAGAATAATTTTATCAAGACCTGCGGTTGAAGCTGGAGAGCGTTTAGGATTTTTACCTGGTGATATGAAAGAGAAAGTAGACCCTTATTTAAGACCGCTATATGATTCTTTATATGACCTTTTTGATTTCGAAAAAATCCAAAGAATGATTGAAATTGGAGATATAGAAATAGCACCATTAGCTTTTATGAGAGGTCGAACTCTTAAGAATTCCTTTGCAATTTTAGATGAAGCACAAAATGCAACTGATACTCAGATCAAAATGTTTCTTACTCGTATTGGTGAAAATTCAAAAATTGTAGTTAACGGAGATCCAACCCAGATTGATTTACCTAACAAAAATATGTCGGGATTGGTAAGATCAAAAGAACTACTTGGACATTTAAAAGAGATATCAATAGTTGATTTTGATTACTCAGATGTAGTTAGACATCCACTTGTATCAAAAATAGTAAAAGCATATTCAAATAATGATTAATGTTAGTGTCTTCTCTGAAGAGAAGGCGTGGTCGAAAAGACTGAAAAATACAGATATTTTTTTTAAAAAAATATGTAGGGCTTTTCCAAAGAAATATCAATTTTCAAATAAAAAGGTATTATTTAGCTTACTACTTTCTAATAATAAAAATATTAAAAAATTAAATAAAAATTTTAGAAATAAAAATAAATCTACCGATATTTTATCTTTTCCATTCAATAAAAAAATTAAATTTTCAAAAAATATGTATTTGGGAGATATTATAATTAGTTATAATTATTTAAATAAGCCTAAATCCCAGGATTTAGAGTTATTTAAACAAAAAACTATTAAAATTTTTATTCATGGTTTTCTTCACCTTTTGGGTTTTGACCACACAAAGAATAAAGATTATTTTAAAATGTTAAGAGAAGAAAATTTTATATATAAGCATGTAAAATCTAAAATAAATTAATTTGAAAAAAAAAATTTATATTGAATCAATTATTTTAATTTTATTAGGTTCCTCTTCGTCATTAAGCTTACCCCCATTTAATTATATCCTAATTAATTTTTTAACTTTTAGTTTGTTCTATATTCTTTTGATAAAAATCTCTAAGGTAAGTAAAAACAAAAAGTTATTTTTCCTCTATGGTTGGTTATTTGGACTTGGATATTTTACAAGTAATCTTTATTGGATTTCGATATCATTAACTTTTGATGAAAACTTTAAGTTTTTGATTCCTCTGAGTGTAGTTTTAATCCCAGCTTTTTTAGCTTTATTTTATGGTTTAGCTTCATTTTTATTTTTAAATTTGAAGCCAAAGAAAAATTTAAGCTCCTTTTTTCTTTTTTCTTTAATATTTGGAACAATTGAATTCATTAGAGGAACAATAATGACCGGGTTTCCATGGAATTTAATTGCTTATAGTTTTTCTAATTACATTGAAATTTTAAGTATTACCTCGATTATTGGCACTTATAGTTTTAATCTTTTTTGCATTTCTCTTTTTGCTAGTACTTCATTTTTAATTTTAAGAGATAACAAAAAAGAAATTATTGTTTGTATTTTATTTCTCATAATAACCTTATCTTTTTATTTCTTTGGATCTCAACGATTAGAAAAATTTAATAATATTCAGGCTAATAAATTAGATTACAAACTAAGAGTTATAAGCTCAAATGTTAGTATTGATAGATTTTATAACGATACCGATCCTATTTCAGTAATCAATGATCTCATTAAAATCAGTTCTCCAAAAAAAAATGAGAAAACGATTTTTATTTGGCCTGAGGGTATATTGCCAGACATTTCAAAAAACCAACTAAAGGAATATAAATTTTTATTTGAGAATGAATTTAATGAAAATCACATATTATCAATCGGGATTAATGATATAAAAAAAGAAGGTCAAATTATTAAATATTATAATTCATTAACAATTTATAATCACAATCTTGAAATATTAAATTCATACAACAAAGTAAATCTAGTTCCATTTGGTGAGTTTTTACCCTTTGAAAAAATGCTGAGCCTTATAGGATTAAAAACAATCACAAATAATTATCAATCTTATTCAAGAGGAGAAAAAAGAAATATAATAGAAGTGAATAAAATTAATTTTTCAGTAAGACTATTGCCACTTATTTGTTATGAAATAATTTATACCGGGAATATTTTTAATAACAGAGATTTTGATTTTATTGTAAATATTTCCGAAGATGGTTGGTTTGGTCAGTCTATAGGTCCTCATCAACATTTTGTGCACAGTATTTATAGAGCTATTGAAAGTGGTAAATATGTTTTAAGGTCTGCAAACAATGGAATTACTGCAATTGTTAATCCCTTAGGAGTTGTTGAAGAACAAGTTGATTTAAATCAATCTGGTTTTATTGATTTATTTAAAACAAAAAAAATAGAACCAACAATATTTTCAAAATACGGAAATAAAATTTTTAGTTTAATGATTTTATTGTATATTTTATTAATATTTTCATTTAATAAAATTAAAAATGAGTGATTTAAAAAATTATCTTTTTACAAGCGAGTCAGTTTCAGAGGGACATCCTGATAAAGTATCAGACAGAATTTCTGATATGGTTGTTGACACTTTTATTTCAGGAGATCCCTATTCTAGAGTAGCTTGTGAAACATTAACAACAACTAATAAAGTTGTTATGGCAGGGGAAGTAAGAGGCCCTGAAATTAAAAAGGACGAATTAATTGAAAAGGTTAGAGGTTGTATAAAAGATATAGGTTATGATCAAGATGGTTTTACTTGGAAAGAAGCCACAAAAATAGAAAGTCATTTACACTCCCAATCTGCTGATATTGCAATGGGCGTGGACTCATCTGGTAATAAAGATGAAGGAGCTGGTGATCAAGGAATTATGTTTGGTTATGCTTGTAATGAAACTGATGTATTAATGCCAGCACCAATTCATTATTCTCATAAGATTTTAAGATTAATGGCAGAGGATAGAAAATCTGGAAAATTAAAAAATATTGAGCCAGACTCCAAAAGCCAAGTAACGTTTGAGTATATTGATGGAAAGCCATCAAAGGTAAAATCAGTTGTTATTTCTTCGCAGCACTCTGCTGATGTGAATCAGTCCCAGGTTAAAGATCTGTTGAGACCTTATATGCTAAAGTCTATACCAAAAAATTTTATTGATGGTTTTAATGAGGATGAATTTTATGTTAATCCAACAGGAAATTTTGTTATTGGAGGTCCTGATGGAGATTGCGGATTAACTGGAAGAAAAATTATAGTTGATACTTATGGAGGAGCTGCACCACATGGAGGTGGTGCATTTTCAGGTAAAGATCCTACAAAAGTAGATCGATCAGCAGCCTACGCAGCTAGATATATTGCTAAAAATGTTGTTGGTTCAAAAATCTCAGAAAGGTGTTTAATCCAGCTGGCATATGCAATTGGTGTTTCAAAACCATTATCAATCTATGTGAACTTATTTGATAATGATCTAGATAAAAATAAATTTGTAGTTGAAAAAATTAAGGAAAATTTTGATTTAAGCCCAAGAGGAATAAGAGAAATGTTAAATTTAAATAAACCGATTTATGAAAAAACAGCCGCCTATGGTCATTTTGGTAGATTACCTGAAGACGATGGTTCATTTTCATGGGAAAAAATAGATAAAATAGGCATTTTTTCTAAATAGTTTAAGTTGAATTAAAAAAAAACTTTATTATATTTCTCTAACATTGTTGAATTTACAAAATGGGCATATGCCCATTTTTTTTTGGAGCAAACAAAAAAATGTTAAATAAAAGAGCCGACAAATTAGAATTACTTAGAATTGCTGAAGCAGTTGCGCTTGAGAAGTCTATCGATAAAGAATTAATTATCAATTCGATGGAGACTGGAATAGCAAGAGCAGCAAAATCAAAATTTGGTCAAGATAATGAGATAAAAGTTTCTATAAATAGAGATAATGGAGATATAGAAATTTTTAGAAAATTAATTGTTACGGAAAACCCCGAAAACGCAAATACAGAAATTAAGTTACAGGATGCAATAAATCTGGATAAGTCCAATAAAGAAAAATCAATTGGTGATGAAGTATTACAACCTTTACCAACTTTTGATTTTGGAAGAATTGCTGCACAAATAGCAAAGCAAGTAATAAATTCTAACGTTAGAGAAGCAGAGCGTGATAAACAATACAATGATTATATTGATAAAAAGGACACAATATTAAGTGGAATTGTAAAAAGATTAGAATTCGGTAATGTAATTGTAGATTTAGGAAGAACAGAGGCAATTATTCAAAAAAATGAGCTAATACCAAGAGAGATCATCAAAGCTGGTGATAGAATTAAAGCTTATTGTTTCGATGTGAGAAGAGAGCAAAGAGGACAACAGATTTTTCTATCTAGAGCACACCCAAAATTTATGGAGAAACTTTTCATTCAAGAAGTTCCTGAAATATATGACGGTTTAATTGAAATAAAATCCTCTTCCAGAGATCCAGGTAGCAGAGCAAAAATTTGTGTTAAAGCAGTTGAAGCGTCTTTAGACCCAGTCGGTGCTTGTGTTGGTATGAGAGGTTCGAGAGTACAAGCAGTTGTAAATGAGCTTCAAGGTGAAAAAATTGATATAGTCAATTGGTCAGAAGATCCTGCTATTTTAGTATCAAATTCACTTTCACCTGCTGACGTTTTAAGAGTTAACGTTGATTCTGAGAGAAAAAAGTTAGATGTAATATTAACCGAAGAAAATTTAAGTAAAGCTATCGGGCGAAGAGGACAAAACGTCAGATTAGCTACTAAACTTATTAATTATGAGATCAACATAATGACTGATAAAGAGGACTCTGAAAGAAGACAATTAGAATTTAAAGAGAAAACAGAGAACTTTGTTAAAAATCTAGAATTGGATGAAACTTTAGGGCAATTATTAGTCGCTGAAGGATTTTCAACAATTGATGACATTAAAGATAGTTCTGTTGAGAACTTATTAAAAATTGAGGGTATAGAGGAGGATACAGCAAAAGCTTTAATTGAAAGAGCAAAAGAGTTTCATGAAAAAGATCAAGAGGATATTTCAAAAAGAATAAAAGAGCTTGGACTAGATGAGTCTCTAATAAATTTAAAAGGTTTAACTCCTGGTATGTTAGTTACATTGGGTGAGCAAAAAATTCTTAAATTGAAGGATTTTGCTGACTTAGCATCAGATGAATTGACTGGAGGATATGATGTCATCAAGGGTTCTAAAATAAAAATTGAAGGGTATCTTGAGGATTTTGCATTATCAAAAGATGAGGCAGATGCTTTGATTATGTCTGCAAGAAGTATTGTTTATAAAGATTGAGTAATGAGGTATGGAAAACAAAAAAACAAAATTAACAATTTCTGGAAAATCAAAAAAACCCATAAAGAATTTTGATTCGATCAAGCCACGTGGAAGCAAATCAATTTTAATAACTAAAAACACAAATAAATTTGCAAAAAAAGGAACTTCATCAAGACCTGATAGACCAATCTTCGCAACAAAAAAACAAGGTACATTCAACGATTTTGAAAAAAGGAAACTCGCAGAACAAAGGGCTACGAAAAGACTAAAAGATGAGGGAAATTTAAAGGATAAGAAACTAAAACTGGGTACTAAAAAAAGAGAGGTTAAACTTACAGTTTCCAGAGCATTGAGTGATGAAATAGAGGCAAGAGAAAGAAGCTTGGCTTCAGTAAAAAGAGCTAGAGAAAAAGAAAATAAAAACTTAAATAAAGAAAATAGACAAGAAGATTTAAAACCTGTCAAAAGAGATATCAATATTCCTGAAGCAATTACAGTGCGTGAACTAGCAAATAGAATGGCAGAGCAATCAAGCAATGTAATTAAATATCTTTTTGGAATGGGAGTAACGGTTACAATAAACCAAACATTGGCAGCAGATACAGCAGAATTTTTAGTAAAAGAGTTTGGTCATAATCCAATAAGAGAGGAAAAAGCAGAGGAAATTATTCAAAAGATAAAATCCTCTAGATCTGAAAATTTAAAAAATAGGCCACCAATAGTCACTGTTATGGGCCATGTTGATCATGGTAAAACTTCACTTTTAGATGTTTTAAGAAGTGCAAATGTTGTGTCAGGAGAATTTGGAGGAATAACTCAACACATAGGTGCCTATCAAATTGAAAGTCAAGGAAATAAATTGACATTCATTGATACCCCAGGCCATGCCGCATTCACAGAAATGAGAGCAAGGGGATCAAAATTAACTGATGTTGTTGTATTGGTAGTTGCTGCAGATGATGGTGTGAAACCCCAAACAATAGAGTCAATAAAGCACGCAAAAGCTGCTAATGTGCCAATAGTAGTTGCAATTAATAAATGTGATTTACCTGAGGCTGATCCCAAAAAAATTAAAAATCAATTATTAGAGCATGAATTAATTGCAGAAGATTTATCTGGTGACACTTTAATGGTAGAAATTTCAACCAAAACAAAAAAAAATTTAGACAAACTAGTAGAGTCAATAATTCTTCAAGCTGAAATACTAGATCTCAAGACAGATTATGATTCTAAAGCCACAGGTATAGTTTTAGAGTCAAAAATCGATCCTGGCAGAGGGCCGGTTGTTAGTATTATTGTAACATCTGGAACTTTGAAAAAAAGTGATTTTTTTGTAAGCGGAATTAAATGGGGAAAAATAAGAGCAATAATAAACGATAAAGGTCAAAATATTGACAGGGCTTTTCCATCTACACCTGTAGAAGTGTTAGGAATAAATGGTGCATCAAAAGCAGGTGATGATTTTATCATATTTGAAAGTGAAAAAGAGGTAAAAACTTTAAGTGAGTCTCGAGCTCAGGAAAAAAAAGAAAATAAAAATCCTCTGACATTTGCAACTCAAGAGTCTGCATTCTCTAGCAATTCATCGAGAGAACTTAACATGATAATTAAATCTGATGTTCATGGATCATCTGAAGCAATTAAAAATGCAATTAGTCAGATAAAACATGAAGAAGTTAAAGCAAAAATAATTTTGGCCGATATTGGTATGGTAACCGAGACGGATGTTACATTGGCAAAGGCTTCAAATGCAGTCTTAATAGCTTTTAATGTTAAACCTAGTAAAGAAGCAAAAAAACTTGCTGAAAATGAAAATATTAAAATCTCATCATATAATATTATTTATGAAGTTTTAGATTTTATTAAGCAAAGAATGTCCGGACTATTAACACCTGATGTTCAGGAAAAAATTACTGGCACTGCACAAATTTTAGAGATATTCAAAGTATCAGGTGCAGGTAAGGTTGCTGGTTCAAAAGTTACAGAGGGTGAAATTAGCAGTTCATCAGATGTGAGAATTATAAGAGATGGGACTATTATTTATACAGGAAAGGTTTCGTCAATTTTTAGAGAAAAAAATCAAGTAAAACAGGTTAGTGGTGGTCAAGAATGTGGGATTACAGTTAAAGATTATATGGATTTTCAAAAAAATGATACTATAGAGGCATTTAGTACTACATCTACGGAGAGGTCAATTTAATGGCAGATAGAATTGGAAAACCAGTAACTCAAAGACAGCTAAGAGTCGGAGAAATGATTAAACAGTCTTTAAGCATGATTTTTATAAGAAATGAAGCTAAACTACCGAATATAGAGACGAATACAATAACAGTTACTGAAGTTAGAATGAGCCCTGATTTAAAAATTGCGAAAGCATACGTTCTACCATTAGGTGGAAAAGATGCCGATGAGACAATTAATGTTTTAAAAGAGTACTCATTTTTGATTAGAAAAATCTTATCGCAAAAAGTAGTTATGAAATTTTTACCCAAAATACTCTTTAGAAAAGATGAGTCTTTTGAGTATGCAGAAAAAATAGAGAATTTAATTAAACAAACAAATAAATAGAAAGAAAAGCATGAATAAAAAGATACAAGAATTAGCAATGCATGACAAGGATACAGGATCGTCTGAGATTCAGATTGCTTTGTTAACAGAAAAAATCGAAAATCTCTCAAAGCATATAAAGCAATTCAAAAAAGATAAACATTCTTCCGTTGGATTGTTGAGGGCTGTTAATAGAAGAAAAAAATTGTTAGAATACCTAAAGAAAAATAAAATGGATTCTTACAAAAATGTACTGTCGAAATTGAATTTAAGAAAATAGAAGTCAAGATAGATAGATCGAAATGGAACGAAACGAAATGGAAATGAAATGTTTAAATTATATAAAAAGGAAATTGAAGTAGCAGGAAAAAAGATAAGTTTAGAAACAGGTAAAATAGCAAGACAGGCAGATGGTGCAATAATTGCAAAAAGTGGAGAAACAGTCGTACTAGCAACAGTGGTGGGGGCAAAGAAAGTAAATCCAGACGTAGATTACTTTCCATTATCTGTAAATTATCAAGAAAAATATTATGCAGCTGGAAAAATCCCAGGTGGATATTTCAAAAGAGAAGCAAGACCAACTGAAAGTGAGACGTTAATCTCTAGATTAATTGATAGACCAATCAGACCATTGTTTCCTGATGAATTTAAAAATGAAGTTCAGTTGTTACCAACTGTAATTTCTTACGATAAAGAAAATGAGGCAGATATTTTATCAATTATAGCTTCTTCAGCAGCACTAGCTATATCAGGAATGCCATTTATGGGTCCTGTGGGTGCTTCTAGAGTTGGATATATTGATGGCAAGTATGTTTTAAATCCATCAAAGAGTGATTTGGAAAAGTCAAAATTAGATTTAGTCGTAGCAGGTACAAAAGATGCTGTACTTATGGTTGAGTCTGAAGCAAGTGGTTTGACAGAGGAAGAAATGTTAAACGCAGTTAAATTTGGTCACGAAGGTTTTGTTCCTGTAATTAAAATGATTGAAGAACTTGCAAAAGAATGTAGAAAATCTGAATGGGTTGTTGAAAAGAAAGATTTATCAGAAGTTAAAAAAAAACTTGAAGAAACATTTACTGAAGATCTTAAAAAAGCTTTTGCAACAAGAGATAAACAAGATAGATCAAATCAAATTTCTGAGATTACCGATAAGGCTAAAAAACTTTACGAAGAGGATGAAAATTACACTGATCTAGATGTAAATTCTGAGCTTAAAAAAATTGAAAAAACTATAGTTAGAACAGATATTTTGAAAAATAAAAATAGAATTGATGGTAGAGGATTATCTGATGTTAGACCTATATCTTGTGAGGTAGGAATTTTACCAAGAACTCACGGTTCAGCCTTATTTACTAGAGGAGAAACACAAGCGATAGTTACTGCCACCCTAGGTACATCTGATGATGAACAAAGAATTGAAAGTTTAGATGGATTACAAAGAGAAAGATTTATGCTGCACTACAACTTCCCCCCTTTTTCAGTCGGAGAAACTGGAAGAATTGGAACAGGTAGAAGAGAAATTGGTCATGGTAAATTAGCATGGAGAGCAATTAATTCTTCTTTACCAATAAAAGAATCATTTCCTTATACTTTTAGAGTAGTTTCAGAAATTACTGAGTCTAATGGCTCTTCCTCAATGGCTACTGTATGCGGAACATCTTTAGCATTAATGGATGCTGGAGTACCAATTAAAGAGCCAGTTGCTGGTATTGCAATGGGATTAATTAAAGAGGGTAACGATTTTAGTGTCCTATCAGACATTTTAGGTGATGAGGATCATTTAGGTGATATGGATTTTAAGGTAGCTGGAACCAAAGATGGAATTACATCTCTTCAAATGGATATCAAGATTACAGGTATTACATTTGAAATTATGGAACAGGCATTAAGTCAAGCTAAAGATGGAAGAGTTCATATCTTAGGAGAAATGAATAAAGCATTATCAGTTTCAAGATCTGAGGTTGGAAAACATACTCCAAAAATGGAACAAGTTAATGTTGATAAAAAAGACATTGCCGCAGTAATCGGAAAAGGTGGTGCAACGATTAGAGAAATTGTTGAAAAATCAGGTGCAAAAGTAGATGTAAATGATGAAGGTGTGGTGACAGTTGCTGCTCCAGACGAAGAGTCTAGAAATATTGCAATGCAAATGATCAAAGACATTACCGCAAAAGCTGAATTAAACAAAATTTACTCAGGCAAAGTAATGAAGATTATGGAGTTTGGTGCATTTGTTAATTTCTTGGGAAAACAAGATGGTCTTGTTCATATCTCAGAACTTGCAGACAAGAGAGTTGCAAAGGTTACTGATGTTGTTAAAGAAGGTGACGAGGTAAAAGTTAAAGTAATTGGTTTCGATAGAGGCAAAGTTAAATTATCTATGAAACAAGTAGCTGAATAGATTTAAATTTATGGAGATATTTATATTTTTAGTTTGTTTAGTATTTGTGATTTATTATTTATTTAGGCCTACTTCTAAAAAAGAAAAGGACCAATTTAATGATAAAAGTAATTGGCGAGGTGGGTTTTAAATTTAAAATTTAACTTATATTTTTAGGATCTGGCATTCCAACTTTATTATATCCGGCATCCACATAGTGGATTTCACCTGTTACACCATTCGCGAGCTCACTAAGCAAATACAATGCTGAATTACCAACATCATGAATATCTACGTTTCTTTTTAAAAAAGAGTGATCTTCGTTCCATTTATACAAAAATTTTGCATCTCCTATTGCTGATGCTGCTAGTGTTTTGATAGGCCCAGCACTTATTGCATTTACTCTTACTCCTTTTGTACCTAAATCTCTTGCAAGGTATTTAACGCTCGCTTCAAGAGCAGATTTACAGACGCCCATCACATTATAATTTGGAATAGCTTTAGTGGACTCGTAAGTCAAAGTTAACATACTGCCACCACTTTTCATCACTTTTGATGCTTCTCTAGCGACTTCAGTAAATGAAAAGCAAGAAATTAACATACTTCTTAAAAAGTTTTCTCTGGTAGTATTTAAATATTCACCAGATAATTCTGATTTATCTGAAAAAGCAACTGCGTGAACAACAAAATCAATTTCTCCCCATTGAGATTTAATATCTTCAAATAATTTTACAACTTCCTCTTTTTTTTCAACATCACAACTAAAAGTCACTTTTGAATCTAATTTTTCTGCTAAAGGTATTACTCTTTTTTTAAGAGCATCACCTAAATATGTAAATGCTAACTCAGCTCCTGCTTCAGCTAATTTTTGAGAGATACCCCAGGCAATAGACCTCTCATTGGCAACGCCCATTATTAATCCTTTTTTTCCTTTCATTAAACTCATAATTAGACCTTCTCAAAAATCAATGCTGCGTTGGTCCCACCAAAACCAAAACTATTTGACATAACTGTGTTTAAAGTTGCACCAGTTTCTGTTTTTGCAACTATTGGGAATTTTTTCGCTTCCTCATCTATATCGTTAATGTTTGCTGATCCTGCAATGAAATTATTTTTCATCATAATCAAACAATAAATTGCCTCATGAACAGAAGCTGCACCCAACGGATGACCTGATAAAGATTTTGTTGAACTTATTTTTGGAATATTTTCTCCGAAGGTATTTTTTACTGCATTTAGTTCTGTGATATCTCCAACCGGTGTAGATGTTCCATGAGTATTGATGTAATCAATTTTATTTTTTGCTGTAGCCATTGCCATTTGCATACATCTTACAGCTCCTTCACCTGATGGTGCTACCATATCATAACCATCAGAGGTAGCGCCATAACCAGTTAATTCTGCATAAATTTTAGCTCCTCTAGCCTTAGCATGCTCGTATTCTTCAAGTACCAAAACTCCACCACCCCCAGCTATGACAAATCCATCTCTAGTTTTATCATAGGCTCTCGAAGCCGTTTCTGGCGTATCATTATATTTTGATGATAAAGCAGTCATAGCATCAAACATGGCAGTCATTGCCCAATGAATTTCTTCACTACCACCAGCGAATACGACATCCTGTTTACCCATTTGAATTAATTCCATAGAGTTTCCAATACAATGCCCACTAGTTGCACAAGCAGAGCTCATTGTATAGTTTGTTCCTTTGATTTTAAAAGGTACTGCAAGCGTTGCAGAAGCAGTACTAGCCATTGTTCGTGGAACAATAAATGGACCCATTAATTTTGGAGTTTTAGCTCTGGTTTTATCTGCAGCCAAAATTACATTTTCGATTGAAGGACCTCCAGAACCCATTACAATTCCAGTTTTGAAATTACTAACTTCATTTTCCTCTAAACCTGAGTCTTTAATTGCCTCTTTCATTGCAATATAATTATAAGCTGAGCCTGATCCCATGAATCTTATAGTTTTTCTATCTACATGATCCTCAAGTTTAATATTAGGTTTACCATGAACATGGCTTTTTAGATTATGCTCTTTATATTCCTCAGAAAAAGTAATTCCTGATTTTGAGTTTAAAAGCGATTGATGAACTTCTTCTTGATCATTACCTAAACAAGAAACAATACCCAAACCTGTGATTACTACTCTCCTCATTATTTAAATAATCCTACTTTTAAACTATCTGCTGAATAAATTTTTTTTCCATCAGCTAAAACTACTCCATTCGCAAGACCGACGGTTGTACCACCTGGAGACATAATTTTTTTCATATCAATTTCATATGTCACTAATTTAACATCTTGTAATACTTCGCCTGTGAATTTTACTGTCCCAACACCTAATGCTCTTCCTTTCCCAGGGTTTCCTATCCAACCTAAATAAAACCCAACTAATTGCCACATAGCATCAAGTCCAAGACAACCTGGCATCACAGGATCCTCCTTAAAATGACAATTAAAAAACCAAAGATCATTTTTAATATCTAACTCAGCTTTTAATAAACCTTTTTTAAAAGCTCCTTTGTCATCATTAATTTCTGTAATTCTATCAAACATAAGCATTGGTGGAAGAGGTAATTTAGCATTACCAGGACCAAATAATTTGCCCTCACCACAATTTATAAGCTCATCGTATGAGTAAGAGTTTTTTTTCATAAAATTGAGTACTCTTATTTACTTGATTTTGGAACTATATAATATAATTATAATACCACTTTGGGATAATTTTAACCAACAATTTGCTTAAAAAGTGAAATATATAGAAAAATTAAGAAATTCTGGATTAAGGCCTACTAAACAAAGACTTCAAATATGTGAAGTACTGTTTGATACAGAAAAGACATTTCACTTTACAATAAATGAACTAAATCAAAAAATTAAAGATAAAATACACAACAAAATCTCTCTAGCGACAATTTATAATACTGTTCATGCTTTTGAAAAAAAAGGATATTTAAAGCAAATCTCTGTAAATTCAAACCAAACTTATTTTGACACAAACATTACTGATCATCATCATTTTTATAATTTAAAAGATGGTAAATTGATCGATTTAGAAAACTCTGATGTAGGACCTATTAATATAAAAAGAAAAATTGATGGTAAAAAAATCAAATCCATTGAAGTTCTTGTCAAACTCGAAGATTAATTTAGCAATTTATTAAGCGTCATTATTAACCAATTGACAGCTATTTAGAACCATTATAAACTGAAATAAGTCCAATTAAACCATGGGGAAATACTAATGAGCACTGAAAATTTTAAAAATAAATCTTTTAAAGCAAATGAGTTAAGCAAATGTCCTTTTACAGGAACCGGAACACCTGCAAAGTTTTCTGCAGGAAGAGGTCAAACAGTAAGAGACTTCTGGCCAAATAGTTTAAATCTAAAAATTCTTAGTCAGCATTCTAATTTATCAAACCCTATGGATAAAAAATTTAATTATGCAAAAGAATTTAAAAAACTTAATTACAAAGCGTTAAAAAAAGATTTAAAAAAATTAATGACAGATTCACAAGAATGGTGGCCCGCAGACTATGGTCATTATGGTCCTTTATTTATCCGATTAGCTTGGCACGCTGCTGGAACTTATAGGACTGGTGATGGCAGAGGTGGTGCTGGTACTGGCAATCAAAGATTTGCTCCACTTAATTCTTGGCCAGATAACGTAAATTTAGATAAAGCAAGATTGCTTTTATGGCCAATCAAAAAAAAATATGGAAAAAAAATTTCATGGGCAGATTTATTTATTTTAGTTGGAAACGTAGCATTAGACTCAATGGGTTTTAAAACTTTTGGTTTTGGTGCAGGTAGAGATGATATCTGGGAACCTGAGGATGACATTTATTGGGGCTCAGAAAAGGAGATGCTAGGTGTTGAGAGATACAGTGGAAAAAGAGATTTAGAGCAGCCATTAGGTGCTTCTCACATGGGCTTGATTTATGTAAATCCACAAGGTCCAGACGCAAATCCAGATCCACTACTAGCAGCACATGACATCAGAGAGACATTTGGAAGAATGGCTATGAACGATTATGAAACAGCAGCTTTAGTCGCTGGAGGACATACGTTCGGAAAATCTCACGGAGCAGCATCAGAGTCTTACAAAGGTCCAGATCCAGAAGCTTCAAAACTTCAAGATCAGTCTACTGGGTGGAATAGTGGATATAAATCTGGAAAAGGTGTCGACACAATAAGCAGCGGTATCGAAGGTGCTTGGACTCAAAATCCTACTAAGTGGGATATGGGTTATTTAGATTGTTTATACGGTCATGATTGGGAATTAACAAAAAGTCCAGCTGGAGCTCATCAATGGACTCCAAAGAAAAATGGTCAAAAAATAAAAATGGTTCCGGACGCGCACCAAAAAGGTGTGCTACATCCACCAATGATGCAAACAACAGATATATCAATGAAAGTTGACCCAAGCTATGGACCAATTACAAAGCATTTTCATCAAAACCCTAAAGAGTTTCATGATGCATTTGCTAGGGCGTGGTTTAAGTTAACTCACAGAGATATGGGGCCAAGAGTTTGCTACTTGGGTAGTGAAGTTCCGAAAGAGCAGTTAATTTGGCAAGATCCAATTGATAAACCAAAGTACAAACTTAAATCAAAAGATATAAAAGATTTAAAAAACAAAATCTCTAAATCAAAAATATCAATTTCAGATTTAGTTTCTACTGCATGGGCATCAGCTTCAACTTTTAGAGGATCAGATAAAAGAGGTGGTGCTAATGGTGCAAGAATAATGTTAGAACCACAAAAAAATTGGGCTGTAAATAATCCTAAGAACTTATCAGTTACAATAAAAGCTTTAAATAAAATTAAAGATCAATTTGATAATAAAAAGAAAAGTGTATCAATGGCGGACTTAATTGTGTTAGCAGGAGGTGTTGGTATTGAGATGGCTGCTAAAAAGGCAGGTTATAAACTTAATGTTCCATTTTCAGCAGGTAGAGGTGACGCAAGACAAGATCAAACTGACATTCATTCTTTTGGACTTCTTGAGCCTCAGGCAGATGGTTTTAGAAACTATCTGAATGGAGGGGCTTCAAATGTCTCAGCAGAGGAAAAATTGATTGATAAAGCACAACTAATGGGTCTTACCGCACCAGAAATGACTGTACTTATAGGTGGTATGAGAGTTTTAAGTACTAACTATGATGGTTCAAATTATGGCGTTTTTACAAATAAACCTGGTTCTCTTACTAACGATTACTTCGTAAATCTATTGGATATGAATACTACATGGAAAGAGGAAGACAAATCAGAACAGACATTTGTAGGAAGAGATAGAAAAACTCAAAAAACAAAATGGAAAGCAACAAGAGTTGATTTGATTTTTGGTTCAAATTCTCAACTAAGAGCTCTTGCAGAAGTCTATGCCTGTGAGGACTCAAGTGAAAAATTTGTTAAAGATTTTATAGCTGCATGGGTCAAAGTTATGAATTCTGATCGATTTGATTTGAAATTAAATTAAATTAAATTTGAAAAAAAGATAAATTTATATGGCAACAGCAAATTTTGAGGATTTTTACGAAGTTCCAAATTTAAATTTTGACATTTCAAAGTTAAAAGAAGACTTAGATAAAATTTTGAAATTAAAAAATTTTAATTCACCAGGTGTTACACATTTTGGTGCAATTCCACTAAATCAAATCCCAAACGATAAAGGATCAATTGAAGGGAGCAATATTAGAGGAAAATATTGGACAATTGCAGACGAAACTGGAAAAGAGGTTTCAAGAGATGTTGATATAGATGAGTCTAAATATACACAATTAATTCCTGAATTTGAAAATACATACTTTGCAGAAGTTTACAAAGTTCTAAGCAAAAGATTCAAATTGGGAAGAGTAAGACTTTTATTAAAAGAGCCTAGATCAACTTTGAGTTGGCACAAAGATCCAGAATGCAGACTTCATGTGCCTATCATAACAAACAAAGGGTGTTCAATGGTCATAGAAAATGTTGCTAAACATTTACCTGCAGACGGGAAGGTTTGGATCACAAATAATACAAAATATCATAATTTTTTTAATGGGGGTGAACAGGCTAGAATACACTTAGTGGCGTGTGTTCTTGAGAGTCCTTTTAAAAACTGATGGAAATAACTAAAGGTATATTTCAAGCATCTCAAAATATTTATCAAAATAATAAAGGCTCCTTACTTAGAACTGTAATTTATACAATTGGACATTTTGCAATTGCGATTACAGTTTTAATGATAGTAGCAGATGTTTCTTTTAAAATTGCTTTAACCGATGCTATTGTTGAACCAATTGCAAATTCAATTTGGTATTTTATTTTAGATAAATGGTGGACAAGTAAGTCAAAAAAATAAGAAGATTCAATATCCCCTAAAAAAAAAGCAATTAGTAATCATTCTCAAAAAAACTACGCTAATAATAATCATTCGCATAAATAATATTTGAAATAAGTTTATTTATGATTATTTTTTTCATATGCAAACAGAAAATTATAATTGTAAAAAATGTGGACTAACAATTTCTTCAACTTGTTCCAAGTGTGATAAAATTGTTGATGTTGAAGTCCTTGATGATGGTTGCATTGTCCAGAAAACAAAATGTTTAGACTGTGCCAACGCTCCAGTAATTAAGGATGTTTGTGAACAACAAAAATAGTTTACATAAATTATATAAGGGTGATTAAGATCAATTAAGACCCCAAGAGTTTTCTACTTTGATCCAACCTTTAAAATTAGCAGTTTTTATCTTACACCAGTTTTGGTTACAATTTTGAATCAACAAAACTCTACCCTTTTCTATTTTTGCTAAAGGCTTTGAAAAATTTGTTGGTTTACTGAATAAGATTTTATCTGTTTTAGGTATAATGGAATTTACTTTCTTGAGTTGAGATACATGTATCCATCCGCTATTATTTTTGAGATCAATAATTCTCCTAAAATTTTCTTTTTTATCAATTTGCTTTATGGGTAAGTTAATTTTTTTATAGATATATTTTATAGGATACTCGAATCCTGGACCATATCTTACATTTACCTTATCTTTTTTTAACGAAAGAAAAGTTTCATTAGAAAAAACGTTAGATGGAAAAAAAATACAGAATAAAATTAAAAGATATAAAATTTTCATTATTTTAGTCAGTACATTATTTTTTTTTAAATTTAACTTTTCTAAAATTGAGATTTAAAAGATCTATTATTAGTATTTGATTTTTTAGGTTTTGCCCAATCTCCATGATCATTTTCAATGCCTCATTAGCTTGGGTTGTTCCCACAATTGAAGCAGTTGTGCCAAGAACTCCCTCAAATTCACAATTAAGGTCATCATCTGAAATCTCATTTTCTTGGTAGAAATTTTTTAAAGAAGCTGTTTTTCTGTCTTTAAAATTAAATGTAAATACATGACCGTCAAATTTGCTGATTGCACCCGTCACTAATTTTTTTTTTAATTTTATACAGTAATCATTAATTAAAAATTTGGTTTTAAAATTATCTGATCCATCAATTATTATTTCATAATTTTTAATAATATTTTTTATATTTTTTTCATTGAGTCTTGATTTGTAAGTTTTAATTTTTGTTGATGGATTTATCTCTTTAAGTTTTTTAGCAGCTACACTAACTTTTAATTTTTTAATATCTTTAGAAGTGTATAAACTTTGTCTATGTATGTTAGAAAGGTTGATGATGTCATTATCGATAAGGCCAATTGTTCCAACACCAGCTCTCACTAGATTTTCTGCAGCAGGACAGCCTAAACCCCCAACACCAACGATTAAAATTTTAGATGACAAAATTTTTTTTTGACCTCTTGAACCTACATCCTTTAAAACTAATTGTCTTGAAAATCTTTCAATTTGAGATTTGTTTAGATTTTCTCTCATTTACCAGTTGAACCAAAACCTCCCTCACCTCTTGTTGTTTCTGGAAGTTCATTAGTTTCCTCTAAATTCATTTTTATAACTGGAGTTAAAATCATTTGAGCAATTCTATCATTGTTATTGATTTTAAAGTTTTTGTTACCATGATTAAATAAAATAACTTTTATTTCTCCTCTATAATCACTATCAATTGTACCAGGTGTATTTAAAACACTAATATTATTTTTTGCTGCTAATCCTGACCTTGGTCTAATTTGAATTTCATATTGTTCAGGAAATGCAACTGATAATCCAGTTGGTACTAGGCATGACTCTCCTGGCTTTAATTCAATTGATTTACCTATATATGCCATCAGGTCCATACCAGATGCGCCCTTAGTCTTATATGATGGTAATTTTACAGAAGGTTCTAATTTTTTTATTAAAACTTTAATCATTAGTTTAAATGATCAATGATTTTTTCAACTAATTCATCTGATATTTGTGACTTAGATTTATATTTAAGTCTGTCTACTTTTTTATCTTTATAAAAAATTGATACCTCATTAAAATCTGAGTCAAAACCAATTGACTCATTAGATACATCATTTGCAACTATCCAGTCACAGTTTTTTTCACTTAGTTTTTTATTAGCATAGTTTTCTAAATCATTCGTCTCAGCAGCGAAGCCCACAACAAGTTTTGGTCTTAAAGAATTATGATTTGAGACATAATCAAGAATATCTACATTTTTCTCCAACTCTAAATTAATTTCATCTTGTTTTTTTATCTTAATTTTTGAAGTTTCTTTAGCTTTATAGTCACACACTGCTGCTGAAAATATTGCAACATCAGCTGGTAAACTTTTAAGTGTTGATTGAAACATTTCCTCAGCCGTTTCAACCCTTATCAAATTAATACCATTATTTATTTCTAAATTTGTTGGGCCTGAAATTAAAGTTGTCTCAAAACCTTTTTTTGATAATGATTTTGCAATTTCATAGCCTTGTTTACCACTGGATTTATTAGATATATATCTTACAGGATCAATGTACTCCTTAGTTGGTCCTGCAGTAACGATTGCCTTTAATTTATTTTTTATTTTTAAATTTTTGAAATAAATTTTTAGCTTATTTATTATCTCTTTCGGTTCTGACATTTTTCCTTCACCATATTCTCCACATGCCATATCTCCGATTTCAGGACCAATTAATTCATAGTTATAGTCCTTAAGTTTCGCTATATTTTGCTTTGTAGACTTGTGCTCCCACATTCTAATATTCATAGCAGGCGCAATAAAAATTTTTTTATTTGACGCAAGAGCAACAGTTGAAGCTAAATCATCTGAAATTCCATTAGCAAGTTTAGATATTGTATTAGCTGTTGCAGGTGCAATTAAGATGAGGTCCGCCCATCTTGAAAGACTAATGTGATCCATTTCTGCTTCATTTTCTATACTAAAAAGATCCTGATAAACTTTAGATTGAGATAACGAAGCAATTGAAAGAGGTGTTACAAATTCAGCACCACTTTTAGTAAGAATTGTTTTTATACTTACACCATCTTTTTTTAAAAGTCTTATTAATTCAAGGCTTTTATATGCGGCTATACCTCCACAAATTATTAATAAAATTTTTTTATTATCCAAGTTATTCATCGTATGAATTAAAATACCAATAGGCCAAAAATTACAAGGACTAAAAAACCAATAATAGATTGATTTCTGAAAGCAGTCATTTCTGATTTTTTTGTATTCAAAGCATTATAAGAGTTAGAATTTTGCGGAATTTGACCACTAGCTAAATATGTTAGAGCTTGGTTAGCTTTATCCATTATTTCGGGGAATTCTGGTAATCTTTTAATAACTTCTGAGGTACTTTGAATTGTCTCATTAAATGTGGTTATAGGATCTTTTGTTTCTCTTAACCAATTTTCTAGAACAGGTTTAGATGTAGTCCAAATATTTGTATTAGGATTTAATTTTCTAGCTACCCCCTCCACAACAACCATTGTTTTTTGCAGCATAAGAAGTTGAGGTTGTGTTTGCATGTTAAATTTTTCGGTAACATCAAATAATTGTTTTAATAATTTTCCACCAGAAATATCTTTAACCGTTTGACCGAAAATTGGCTCCCCGATAGATCTTAAAGCTTGAGCAAGATCATCTATTGGAACTTCTTTAGGTACGAGCCCAGCAACTAAATGTACCTCTGCTACTTTACGATAATCTCTTTGGATAAAACCAAATAATATTTCTGCCAAAAATTTTTTGCTCATTTTATCAAGTCTTCCCATTATTCCAAAATCAATTGGAACTATATGACCATTATCATCTATAAATATATTCCCTTGATGCATATCTGCATGAAAAAATCCATCTCGCACAGCATGCCTTAGAAAATTTTGTATAATGTCATTCGCAATTTTCTCAGTATCTAAATTTCTTCTTTTCAGCTCCTCAGTTTCTCTAATAGAAATTCCATCAACCCAATCTAATGTCATCACATTTTCACTTGTAAAGTTCCAATAAATTTGTGGAATCCTAAATCCAACATCATTTTTTGTGTTTTCTGCGTATTCATTTGCAGCTGCAGCTTCGAATCTGAGGTCCATCTCAAGGTTAGTTATCTCCTTTAATAAGAAAACTACCTCGACTAATTTTAATCTTTTAGTTTTTTTGATGAAAGACTCAATTAGAAAAGCAAATAGCATCATTGCATCTATCTCTTCATTAAAGATTTTTTTAATATTTGGACGTAAAATTTTTATTGCTACATCTTTAATAGTCCCATTATCATCTATTTGTGCTTTATGAACCTGTGCTATCGATGCGGCAGCCACTGGTTCACTCAAGTCTATAATTGAATTATATGTATCTAAACCTAAATCATTTTTTATTATCTCTTTAGCTTCAATTAATGAAAATGGTGGGAGTTTGTCTTGAAGATTTTCAAGTTTTTTTGAGAGTTCTTCTCCAATAATATCTGGTCGTGTTGCAAGAAACTGCCCAAGTTTAATAAAAGTTGTACCCAAGGACTCCAATGAGTCAGATAAACGTTCACCTTCACTTTTATATTCACCTACTTTTTTTTTTGAGGAAAGTGATATCGATAAAATTTTGAATAGAACTTTTATTGAAAATGGCGGTTTATGAAATTTTGAGACTATGTTTAATATGTCAGATTTTGCTACTTTTCTACCAATTTTAAATAAAGTGATTAATCTTTTAAACATTAAATTTTCCAACCACTATGAATCGAAACTATACCGTTAGTTAGATTTCTATAATTACATTTTTTAAAATTGTTACTAATCATTAACTCTAATAATTCATCTTGGTTAACAAATTCCTCGATACTTTTTATTAAATATTCATAAGGTTCTTTATTACCGACTATATATTTACCAACCAAAGGTATCAGTTTTGAATATTGTTTGTAAATATACTCAAAATTTTCATTTTGTATTTTAGAAAATTCTAAACATAAAAATCTTCCACCAGGCTTCAATACTCTGTAAGCTTCAGATAGAACTTTGTTTAAATTTTTTGTATTTCTCAAGCCAAAACTTATGGTGTAAAAATCAAATGAATTTTCCTTTAAAGGAAGCTTTTCAGCCTTAGAAATTACCCAACTGATATTTTTGTAATTTATTAACTTGGCCTTACCTTTTTTGATCATTCCTTTATTAGGATCAACACAAGTTATATTATTGTTGTCATCGGTGCTATCTAGAAAAAGTTTTCCAATATCACCCGTACCGCACGCAACATCAATTAAATTTTGATTTTTCGATGGACTCATCATATTAATTAAATTTCTTTTCCAAAGTCTATGAACTCCAAGCGACATAAAGTCGTTCATCAAATCATATTTATCAAAAACTTGATCAAATACTCCCTGAACCAATCCTTTTTTATTTTGAAGATATTGTTGCATTTTTAATTAATTATAAGTGTAATATAATATCAAATGCCAGAATTACCAGAAGTAGAAATTGTAAGACAATCACTTACAAAAAATATAAAGGGAAAAAAAATAATAAAAGTTTCAGTAAGAAATAGAAATTTGAGATTTAAAGTAAAATCATCATTTGAGCACTATTTAAAGAATAAATATATCTCAAACATTAGTAGATTTTCTAAGTATTTGGTAATAGAACTTGAAAATCACAGCTTTTGTATCATTCATCTTGGAATGTCCGGAACTATTCATATAGTGAAAAATAAAAAAAATCATTTATTTTCAAATGCTAGTTTTTATAGCTCACCAAATTTACCTAAAAAACACAATCATATCGAGTTTTTTTTTAAAGATTTAAGAATGATTTATAATGATCCAAGAAGATTCGGTTTTTTTCAATTGATTTTAAATAAATATAATTTAGACAAAAGATTTCAAAATTATGGTCCAGAACCTTTTGATAAAAAATTTAATTCAAAATACATGATTAAATATTTTGAAGGTAAAAATAAAAGTATAAAAAATTTTTTGATAGATCAAAGATTTGTTTCAGGAATAGGAAACATTTATGCAAGTGAAATTCTTTATTTATCTAAAATTCATCCACTTAAAGCTGCAAAAAAATTAAATAAATCTCAATGTAATGAATTAATTCTTAATTCAAAAAAAATTTTGCTTAATGCAATAAGAAAAGGAGGCTCAACAATAAGAGATTTTAAAAATACAAGAGGTAATACTGGTCATTTTCAAAAAGAATTCCAAGTCTACGGTAGAAATAATTTAAATTGTAAAAGATCAGGCTGCTTTGGTAAAATTTACAAAATTAATCAATCAAATAGATCTACTTTTTTGTGTAAAAAATGCCAAAAAATATAAATATATTATTGACCATACCTATTTAAGAAGCTATACCCCTGCAAAATAATGGCCAATACAAAATCAGCAATCAAAAGAATAAGACGAATATCAAAGCAGACAGTCGTTAATAAAGCTAGAAAAAGTAAATATAAGAACGCATTAAAGAAGATGAACGCTCTAATTGAAAGTAAAGAGAAAAAAGAAGCTTTAAAATTCTTACCTAAGTTGAATTCAGAACTTATGAAAGTTGCAAAAACTGGAATTATAAAAAAACAAAACGCATCTAGAAATATTTCAAGAATTACAAAAAAAATAGCGTCATTATAATCGTTTATACCTCAAGTTGATTCAACTTTAAGAATACGCATTATATATGAGCTATTGACATAATATTACAATATTTAGAATAAGTAAAAAAATATTATATTTAATTCAATTATAAATTTTATTTATTTTTTAATACACAAAAAAAAAAATTGTCAAAGAATTTTTGAAAAAATTTTTTTGCACAATCCCAGATTTTATTTTTTTTTGATTAAAGAAAATAATTTGTTGCATTAAGAACTATAAATGATGTAACTGGACTCTCTCCAAAAAAATGAGCAAAACTTATACAAACAAAAATTTTGATAAAACTAGTTTAGATTGGTCATTAATACAATCTGATTTAAAAATAAAACTTGGTACAGATGTTTATGAAAGTTGGATTAAAAAGATTGGGTTATTTGAGGAATTTAATAATTATATTTTGCTTGCAGTTCCTACAAGATTTATTCGTGATTGGATCACTTCAAGATATTTAGATCAGATCTTACAGACTATAAAAAAACATAAAAAAGAAATTATAAGAATAGAATTTAAAATTATTGAAAACAAAAACAATAATTTTTCCAGTTCAATTGAACAGAACAAAGTTAGTGATGTAAAGAATATTTCATTTATCACAGACTCATACCTTCAATACAATCGAATAGACCCAAATAAGAGATTTGAAAATTTTTTAATTGGTTCAAGTAATAAGATTGCTTTTGAAGCCTCTTTAAAAGTTTCAGAAAACATTTCATATTATAATCCACTTTATGTTTACGGTGGTGTTGGACTTGGAAAAACACATTTATTAAATTCAATTGGACATGAAATGAATAAAAATAAAAAAGTAATGTTTATTTCTGCCGAGCGATTTATGTACCAATTTGTAAAATCAATAAAATCTAATGATATGGTTAAATTTAAAGAGTATTTTAGAAACACTGATGTATTATTAATAGATGACATTCAATTTATGAATGGAAAAGAGGCTATGCAAGAAGAGTTTTTTCATACTTTTAACGCTCTTTTAGAAAAAGGTTCACAAATCATTGTATCTGCTGATAGACCTCCAAATAAGCTAATTAGAATTCAAGAGAGAATTAAATCACGTTTTTCTGGTGGATTAGTGGTAGATATTCAAAAACCTGAGTATGATCTTAGAAAAAAAATTCTTGATCATAAAATTGATGAGTTGATGAGCTTACATTCAGGCAAATTAGATATTTCAGAGGAAATCAAAGATTTTATAAGTACAAAGATAACAACAAATGTGAGAGAATTAGTTGGAGCCATAAATCGAATTGTCTCTTTTTCTAGAATTTATAATAAATTACCGAGCTTAGCTGAAACTAAAGTTATTTTAAAAGATTTACTAAATTTAAATGAAAATACTGTAACAATAGACGCAATCCAAACTATTGTTTGTAAATTTTTTAAGATTAGTAAAAATGAAATGTTATCCTCGAGAAGGTCTAGATATCTGGTTAGACCTAGACAAACAGCTATTTATTTAACTAAACTTTTAACCACAAAGTCTTTGCCTGAAATTGGAAGAGAATTTTCTAATCGCGATCACACGACAATAATTCATTCAGTCAAAACTATTGAGCAATTGAAGGAAAAAAACTCGGACATGAAGGATAATATTAATAAATTAAAAAATATCATACTTTATAACAGAGAAAATGAAATTTAGTGTTAATCAAAAAGATCTTCAAGAAGCCTTAAGTTATTGTCAGGGGGTAATTGAAAAAAGAAGCACTCTTCCAATATTATCAAATGTTTTATTAGATGCTGGTAATTCAAAACTAACAATTACTGCAACAGATTTAGATTTAATTTTTATTCATCAAATAAATAATGTTGAAATTTTCGAGGAGGGAAAAACGACCACTTCTTCATCCATAATGTTTGATATTGTAAGAAAGTTCTCTTCAGACAAAAAAATAAATCTATCTATGAATAATGATAGTAAACTTCAGCTTGAGTCGGAACAATCAATATTTAATTTGAATTGTATAAGTTCTTCAGAGTTTCCGTTGACTGATGAAAATTTTAATCAAAATGATTTTACAATTAATTCAAAACATTTTCTAAAACTGTTAAATAAGTGTAAATTTTCAATCTCTAATGACGAAACGAGACACTACCTGAGTGGTATATATTTACATCAAACTGAGGTTGAGGATAAGGTTTATCTTACAGCTGTTGCAACTGATAGTCATAGGATGTCAATATCTAAAATTAGGATAAATGAAAAGATAAACTTTGATCCGATAATTCTTCCAAAGAAAACTATTTTTCAACTTTGCAATTTACTTGATAGTTACGATGGAGATATAAAAATATCAAATTTAAAATCAAAAATAAAGTTTGAATTAACTAATAGTATTTTAATTTCAAAATTAATTGACGGTAAATTTCCAAATTACATACAAGTGATTCCTAAAAATAATCAGAAAAAATTAGAGACTGATCTAAAACCATTTTTAGGATCTATCGATAGAGTAGCATCTGTCTCTTTAGATAAAAAAGATGGCGTAAAGTTCCAATTATCTCAAGATAACTTGAACCTATCTGTTAACAATACAAATAGCGGGGATGGTAATGAAACTCTTAATGTAAAATTTAATTATGATTTAGAAATAAGTTTTAATTCTAGATATTTAATCGATGTAGCATCGCAGCTTGAGGGAGATAAAATAGAATTATTTTTTAATGACACAGGGTCTCCAGCTTTGATAAAGGACCCAAGTGATTTCGACAGCATATATGTAGTTATGCCAATGAAAGGCTAATTAATTAAATCCAACTCTGAGTAGATTTTGTCCTCTAAAGTTTTGAGAAATATCTCTTTATCTAAATTATTATTAATACGTGACAATATGGATATAGTTATAGTTCTATTGGTAATTTTTTGCCCTGACTTAGGCCAGACATATCCAGAATTAATCGCGATTGGCTGACATGCAATTTTAAGTTTCTCATAAATTCTAGATGCTCCTTTTTTAAAGGGTGGTCGTTCATTTGGCAAAACTCTAGTTCCTTGAGGAAAAATTATCAGAGGTCTATCTGAACTTCTAACTATACTTGAAATTTCATCGTAAAAATTAAGATTATCTTTTGTTATTTGACCTCTTTTAATTGAAATAGATCCAATTTTTTTTAGATACCATCCAAATATTGGTATAAGAAGCAATTCTTTTTTAAGAATAAATACTGGTGAGTTAAATAAAGTTTGTAGAAAAAAAGTTTCAAACATTGATTGATGTGATGCTGCTATAAAAAATTTTTCATCTTTTATGATATTTTCAGTTCCTTTTATTATAATTTTCGTTGAAAGAAAAAATTTTAGACAAAAACCTGTCCAGTGTCCCATTAACCTGCCACCTAATGATACTACTTGTTTAGGTAAGAAAAATGAGGGTAAAAAAAATATTGAAATAATAATAATTCCAGTAAAAAAAAATAATGAAAATATAAAGTTTCTTAACATTTTATGAAAAGCTAGATTATTTCCGTATGCTTTTGTCTTTTTCTAATTACATTAATTTTCGAACCATTAACTAACAATTCTATTGGTTTAGGTCTGATATTGTAATTAGAGCTTAAAGACATACCATAAGCGCCAACATCACATATAGCTATTAAATCTTTTTCTTTTAATTTTTGAAATTTTTTTAATGTTATAAATTTGTCGGTACTTTCACAAATTGGACCAACAAATTCATAAGTTTTATTTGACATCTTATTAGATTTTATTATCGGCAATATCCTATGAATTGCTCCATATAGCGCGGGTCTCATTAGATCATTCATGGCAGCATCTAAAATTATAAATTTTTTTCTACCACTATCTTTAATATAAATAACTTTGCTTATTAACAGACCAGTGTTGCCAATAATAGATCTACCAGGTTCAAATATAATTTTTACTTTATGTTTCTTAAGAAAATTATTTATTGCAGCGTTATACTTTTTATAATCGAGTGTCTTATTTTTATCAGAATAACTAATACCCATACCTCCACCTAAATCGATAAATTCAAATCGATGATTAGTTTTATCTAGGATGTCGCTAACAACTTTAAGCATTTTTCCATAGGGTTTATGATCTAAAATTTGGCTTCCTATATGAACACTCAAGCATTTTAAGTCTATATTTTTTGAATTTTTACAAAAATCTATAATTTTACGAAATGTATTTTTATTTACTCCAAATTTATTCTCTTTTTTTCCAGTAGAGATTTGATTAAGTGTTTTTGCATCTGTGTTAGGATTAAGTCTAACTCCAACTCTAACTTTTTTATTTTTTAATTTTGCAATTCTATTTATTTCAATTATTTCACTCAAAGATTCTGCATTTATAAGTAATATTTTTTTACTAATTGCAAAATTTAATTCGCTAGAAGTTTTTCCAACTCCAGAAAATACTATTTTATTGGGTTTTATTCCCGCCTTTAAGGCTATCATAAGCTCACCTAAAGAAACCACGTCGGCTCCTAATCCAAATTTTTTAATTTCTTTAATTAAATTAACATTGGTATTAGATTTAACTGCAAAACAGATTAAAGGTGAAAAAGATTTAAAATTATCTTTAAATTTATTTACATTTTCTTTTAATTTTGAAAAAGAGTAAAAATAAAAAGGTGTTCCAAACTTTTTAGCAATTCTCTGAAAATTGACCTTTTCTACTGTCAGTCTTTTGTTTATGTATTTCATGAAATTTTGTTAATTATAATTTTCGATACTCTAATTTCTTTATTTGAAGATTTATATTCAGGATCACCTTTCTTTCCACAAGAAATTAAAATACAACTAACTATAATAACAAATGTAATTTTTTTAATCATCTTAACTTTTTATATTTCCTTATCATCTTTTTGATATTATCAAAAGATGTTCCACCATAAGATTTTTTGGAATTAACAGAATTCTTTAAATCAAACACTTTTAGTACATCATTTGTTAATTTTGGTTCAATCCTTTTTAGGTCTTCAAAAGATAACTCATCTAGTTTTTTCTTTTTTTTTTCAGCTAAATTCACTAGCAAAGCTGTTTTTTGATAAGCTTCTCTAAAAGACATCGAATTATTTTTAACAAGATAATCAGCTAAATCTGTTGCGGTGATGTATCCTGAATGTGCTAGTTCGAGCATTCTTTTTTTATTAGGACTTACATTTTTAAGAATTTCACTAAATATTTTTAAACTTTCAAAAAGTACATCATAAGATTTAAAAAATAATTTCTTTATCATCTTGAAGGTCTTTAAAATACGAAAGAGGCAATCCTTTTAATATGGTAAGCATTGAAAATAAATTACCAAAAGTAGTTCCTGATTTTCCTCTTAGATACTCTAAGAGGTCAGGATTTTTTTTTTGTGGCATTATTGAGGAACCGGTAACTACTTTATCTGTGAGGTTTATCAAATTAAAACCATCAGAATTCCAGATAATTAATTCCTCAGCAATTCTTGATAAATGTAATGAACAAACGGAAACACTGTAAAGAAAATCCAAAACAAAGTCTCTATCTGCTACAGTATCGATCGAATTATTTGTAGGTCTTTCGAAACCAAGTTTTCTTGTTGTAAAATTTCTGTCAATATTGAATGAAGTTCCAGTTAATGCAGCAACACCTAAAGGATTTTCATTTAAACTGTTTAGATTACTCTTAAATCTTTCCTCGTCTCTTTTAAACATTTCCACATATGCCATTAGATAGTGTGCAAACGAAACTGCTTGCGCATTTTTTAAATGAGTAAAACCTGGCATAATAGTATCTACATTTTTTTCAGCTAAATTGATTGAATTAATAATCACTTTATTTAACATCATACGAATTTTATGGTTTGCAGATTTAATCCAGATTTTAAAGTCAGTTATTACTTGGTCGTTTCTAGATCTTGCGGTGTGAACATACCCAGCTTCTTCACCAATTATTTGAAATAATCGTTTTTCAATATTTATATGTATATCCTCATATTTTTTGTTAAATTCAAACTTTTTATTAGTTATTTCCTTTTCAATTTTTCTTAATCCGTAAATAATTTTATTCTTTATTCTAAAAGAAATAATTTTTTGTTTAAATAGCATTTCCACATGAGCAATAGAACCATTTATATCTTCTTTATAAAGTCTTTTATCTACATCAATAGAGCTACCTATTTTTTGTGAGAAATTAGAGGAATTTTTTTTAATTCTTGTATTCCATATTGTCTGGTTGTTTTTATTTTTTACCATGATAATTAATTATACCTTTTTAACATGAGATTATTAATAATTTTTATTTTAATGCTATCAAATTCTCTTGCCAGTGAAGTAATCGATATAAAAAATTTAGTCATTAATAAAGAGCTAAAAAGTTACAGCGATATAACGTTTTTAGACATTAAAAATAAAGAAATGAACTTAAATGATTATAAGGGAAATCTAGTTATATTGAATTTTTGGGCAACCTGGTGCGCTCCATGCAAGGATGAAATGCCTTCTTTAGATTTACTGAACGAAAATTCTAATTTAGATAATCTTAAGATATTCCCTATAAACATTGGCAAGGATACCAAGGAAAAATCTCTGACATTCTTTAAAGAATTAGAGATAAAAAACTTAGAAATATATTTTGACTCACCCAACACACTGGCTAAGAAATTTAAATTAAGAGGTCTTCCCACAACTATTTTTTTTAATAAAGAAGGACTTGAGTTTGCAAGAATAATTGGATCAATTGACTTCATTGATGAGAAATTTATAAATTGGTTGAGTAATTATAACTAATTTTTAAAAAAATATGCAAAAGCTACTAGGGCTATAATTGCTATAAATTGTAGTAAGACTCTTAATTGCATTAATTTATTAGAGTATTTTTTACTTGTTTCTCCACCTTTAAATAAAGTTCCAATACCAAGAATTAAAACTAAACCAACTGCAACTAATAAGATAATAGATAAAACTTTAACTAATATTCCAGAAATCATAAATCTATAGTAGGGTGTTTTATAGATAAAAAAACATAAATCAATTACTATGACATTTTGCCTTGATACAACCATTATAAAACCAGAAAAAGATGTAAAAATTGATAATGCAGTCATTTTACTACATGGTTATGGAGGTGATGGTAAGGACATAAGCATGCTATCATTAAATTGGAAAAGGCATCTTGCTAATACAATATTTCTTTGTCCAAATGGTCATGAACCCTGTCCAATAAATCCATCTGGCTATCAATGGTTTGATCTAACAAAAGATGATCCAAATTATATTTTAGAACAATCAATCAAGGCAGAAAAAAAACTTAAAAAATTTATAGATGAAATAAAAATTAAATATAACTTAGAAAATGATAAGATTTGCTTGTCTGGTTTTAGTCAAGGATGTATGATGTCAATTAATTTAGGGCTTACATCTGAAAATAAATTTTGTTGTGTAGTAGGTTTTTCTGGGAAGATCATTAATCAAGAGGATCTTAAACAAAGAAAGAAAACTTCAACAAGTTTCCTACTAATTCATGGTGATTCCGATCAAGTTGTCTCACCTAACTATATGTTAGAGGCAAAAGATTTCTTTATTAGATCTAATATTGAAATAGAGACCCATTTAATTAAAAATTGCGACCATCATATTCCTATGGAAGCCTCCAGTATAGCATTAAATTATATTTTAAAAAAAATAAAATGAGTGCTAAATATTGAAATCATTTTTTATTTAAGCTAAAATTAAGTGGTGAATAATTTTATTGAACAAAATGTATCATTAGAAAAATGCCCTGCGTTAGTTTTAAATGCAGATTATAGACCTTTAAGTTATTACCCTTTATCATTATGGTCTTGGCAAGATACAGTAAAGTCAGTTTTTTTAGATCGAGTTATTATAGTGAGTAGTTATGATAGAATTGTAAGAAGTCCATCATTCAAAATGCAGCTTCCAAGCGTTATTGCTCTGAAGGATTATATAGTCCCGCAATCTCAACCAAGTTTTACAAGATTTAATGTTTTTCTAAGGGATAAATTTTCTTGTCAATACTGTGGAAGCGGAGAGGAATTAACTTTTGACCATCTTTTACCAAGATCTAAAGGTGGAGAAACACATTGGGATAATGTAGTTACAGCATGTTCAGCATGTAATGTAAAAAAGGGTGGAAAATTATTAAAATCTTCAGGAATGAAACTCAATCAGTATCCTTATCAACCATCAACTGAAGATTTACATAGAAATGGAAAGAATTTCCCCCCAAATTATTTACATAAAAGTTGGATGGACTATTTATATTGGGATGTTGAGCTAGAAGCTTAAAAATTAAATTTTTTCTGAAATGTTTATAGCCAATTTAGATCCAGTTTTGATTATTTTATCCATTATAGCGTAAAATCCTTTTTTTGTTGCACCCTCCTCATAGGCAATGTCCTTATGATCTAATTCGTCTTGCCTAAATTTTGTTATTTTCTTTTTTAATTCTTCCTCTTCAGGGCCTAAGTGATTAATTTGATCTAAATAATGTTTATCAATTACCTCTTCAACAGATGCCGTACATAGCATTGCAGCTTTCTTACCTAATAATGTAGAGCCAAATCCTAAACCAACTCCTAATAAATCCCATAAAGGTAAAAACTTTGTAGGTTCAATATTTCTTTTTTTTATTTCTTTTTCAAAAAATTGACAATGTTCTATTTCATGTTCTTTCATATCTTCAATTGTTTTTTTCAAATTTTCATTTTTTACAATAGTATTTAAAGCTAACAATTGACCTTCATAGATTTTTACTGCGCCTCTCTCACCAGCATGATCAACTCTAATAAACTCTTGCACTCTTTTATCTGTTTTTTTCATATTTATTAAAAATATTTAAAAGGGTTATAATAAACAATAAGCTAATTACAATATTAATACTTGTAAGAGATAATCCAAAAATCCTAAATGTCACATCTCTACAGCTTATTGTTTTCTCACTTAATTGTTTGAGCAAATCTTCTTTGGATAAACCTTCACCTAAATTCTTTACTCCACAAACAGATGATTCCTGAAAAAAACCTTGTTCAATTCCATAATGATAAAATGAAATTGTAAAAGAGAAAACAAAAGTTATGATTAATAATAAGACTAAGAATTTATGATTTTTTTTAATGAAAAAGATTGTCATTATTATCATGATGCTTAACACATAAGGGACCCTCTCTATCAAACATAAATTGCAAGGCTGATGCCCAAGGACATACTCTATAAAAAAAGCTGATATTAAAGCAATAAAGCTAAATAGAAAAATTATTTTTAAATAAAATTCAGCTTTTAAATTAAACATTAGATTTAAAAATCAGATAAATTAGTATTCCAACAATAACAATTAATATTCCAATAATCGTAAACCATTTTGACCCATGTTCATCCATGAATTCATTAAACAAATCTCCAAACTTATAAGATAAATATGACACTAAAAAAAATCTTAACCCTCTAGAAATTAAACTTATCAAAACAAAAATTAAAAAATTAAATCCTATGAGACCACTTGCGATTGTAAAAACTTTATAAGGAAGAGGGGTAAAACCTGCTAAAAAAAGAATCCCTAGCCAAGCGAAAAAACCCTCATTTATTATCAAGCTTTCTTTTAAAGTATATAGTTTATCCTCATAACCATAAAAATTCATAATTTGTGATCCAAATTCGAAAAAGAATGCTCCAATTACATAACCAAACATACCACCTAAAACTGAAAATATTGTTGCTACAAGAAAAATTTTTTTAAAATCAGTTTTTTTGGATATTACCATTGGAATAACCATAACGTCAGGAGGAATAGGAAAAAATGAACTTTCAACAAATGACACAATCGCTAAGTAATATTTAGAACTTTTGTGACCCGCCAAATCTAAACATTTTTTGTAAAGATTTTTAAACATTTTTTGGTTTTAATATAATTTTAGTTCTTATACTATTTAATAAATTATTAAACAATCAGGGCGAATGGCGGAACTGGTAGACGCGCACGACTCAAAATCGTGTTTCGCAAGAAGTGAGAGTTCGATTCTCTCTTCGCCCACCAAATTATGCAATTAAGTAGAATAAACAGTTTAGTGGAACTTTTTTTTACAAAGTATAAAGAAATTAACTCAGTTGCTAAAAAACCATTTTTAAAATGGTTAAAAGAAAATGAAAAAGATTTTGTTACTTGGGAACAAGTTGCTTTAAAAATTCAAATTTTATCTGAATACTTGAGAGCAAACTTAGCTGAAGGAGACCGATGTATCCTATTATCTGAAAATCGACCAGAGTGGCTTATCTCTGACATATCAATTATGAATGCAGGTGGAGTAACGGTGCCATTATTTACAACTTATTCAGAGAAAGATTATGAATACATCATTAATGATTGTAAGCCAAAAATTTGTTTCGTCTCTAATGAAACCCAATTAAAAAAAATTAAAAAATTTATTTCAGAGGAGATAAAAGTTTTATCTTTTGAAAACATAAATGAAAAAGTTGAGAATATAGAAAATATATTCGATGCATATTTAAAAAAAAATGAATCAAATCCTCAGATAGGTTTTAATCAAAATCTTGGAAGAAAAGATCTTGCTTGTATAATTTATACATCTGGAACGACTGGTAATCCCAAAGGAGTAATGCTTAGTCATGGAGGAATTTTATCAAATTGTGAGGGAGCTCAAGAAATATTAAATCAATTAGTTCAGGATAGTGAGCCTATCTTTTTAACATGGTTACCGTTATCTCACTCATACGAACATGCAGTTCAATTTGTTCAAATTTCGCTTGGTGCAAAAATTTATTACGCCGAAAGTCTAGAGAAGTTATTATCCAATATGTCTATTGCAAAACCTACGATTATGACAGCTGTCCCAAGATTTTATCAAAATTTGTATAGTAAAATTTCAATGAATTTTTCAAAACAAAAAGGGTTTAAGAAAAAACTGATATTATCCACTATCTCCCTTGGTATCAAAAAATTAAATAATCAGAATTTAACATTAAGAGAAAAATTAGTTAATTTTTTTTGTGAAAAACTAGTAAGAAAAAAGATAAAAAATCAGTTCGGTGGAAAACTAAAAGCCTTTGTATCTGGGGGTGGTGCCCTAGATCAAAAGATTGGTGAATTTTTGAATGCTATAGGGTTGCCAACTTTACAAGGGTATGGTTTAACAGAAGCCTCGCCTGTAGTAAGTTGCAATATTCCAGGAAAAATCAAGATTGAAACAGTAGGACCTCCATTCAAAACAAACCAAGTAAATATTGCGGAGGATGGTGAAATTTTAGTTAAAGGCGAAAATGTAATGCTTGGATATTGGAATATGAAAAAAGAGACAGATGATGTCATAAAGAATGGCTGGTTGCACACCGGTGATATAGGAGAGATCACAAGAGAAGGAAATTTAAAAATTACTGATAGAAAGAAAGAAATAATAGTTAGTCTTGGAGGAGATAATATATCACCATCTAAAATTGAAAATTTATTATGTTTAAACGAAAAAATTAAACAAAGTTTTGTTTATGGAGACAAAAAAACTTATTTAGTTGCGCTAATTGTTTCTGAAAGCACTGAAAATAGAAAAGAAATTGAAATTTTTTTAGAAAATTTAAATAAAACTTTATCATTAGTAGAAAAAGTTAAGAAATTTAAATTAATTGAAGAAGAATTTTCAATTGAAAATGGAATGTTAACTCCAACTTTAAAATTAAAAAGAAAAAAAATTTTAGAAAAATATAAAGATGAGTTAGAAAAACTTTATTAATTTATTAAAAATATTTGATTATTAAGCGCATAAACATTAACTTTTTTACAGTTTCAAAAAATATAAAATTTTATTTTATTTAAAAATTATTTTTCTTTTTTTAACTTTAATTAAAGAATTGACATAACGTGTATAAAAAAATAAAAATAAGTTAATTACGAATCATTTTGATTCGTTTAACTAAAAAAGGGAGCTAAAGATGCCTAAGAGAAGAAAAAAAGCAAAGAAGGCTAAGAAAAAAGCTAAGAAAAAAGCTAAAAAAAGAAGAAGAAGATAATAACTTAGTATTCTTTATAAAAAACGCTTCTCATAACTTTTTGTGTGGGAGGCGTTTTTTTTTAATCCTCAATTTGCTCTTCAACATCTGAAATTGACTCTTCAACAGGTAAATTATTATTATTTGATGTTTTAGGAGTTTTATCTTCTTCGCTTACATCTTTATTAAGATTTCTTTTTAGGGCTTTATCTAATTTCTTTTGTGTTTCTTCTTTTGAGACATTTAGAACTATTTGAAACTCAGAAATAATTCTTTCATAAGCTTTTTCAAAAAGCTGTCTTTCACTATAAGATTGATCAATCATTATATCGTCACCTTTGTTCAAATCTCTTACTACTTCAGCAAGTTCATAAATTTTTCCAGATGAAATCTTAGCTTCATATTCCTGAGCTCTTCTACTCCACATAGATCTTTTAATTTTGGGTTTGCTTTTTAAAATTGATATACTTTTGTTTACTTGATTAATTGTAGAAAGTGGACGCAAATTAGATTGTTTATTTACTGGCACCATTCCATTGGCTTTATCTTTCTCAAATTTTATTATGTAGGTTTCTACGTCAATTCCTCCAATGTTTATTTTCTTAAACTCAGTTATTTGGCCAACTCCGTGCTTAGGATAAACTACATAGTCTTTAATTTTGTATTCTCTTTTTTCAGTACTTTGTTTTTTAACTTTTTTTATTTCGGGCTTTAGCTCGTTATTTTTTGGAATTCTTAAGCTTTCTGATTGAGTTTCATTTTTCTTCTCAGCTTTTTTTATTAATTTTTTTGAGAGTTTTGTAGTTGCTTTAGTAATTTTTTTAATTTTTTTTGTTTTTTTAGTCTGTCTTAATTTAGGCTTTTTAGTTTTAGCGATCTTTTTTAATTTTTGAGTTTTTGATTTTTTTTTAAAGGTTTTCTTTAAAATACTTTTCAAACTTATTTTGCTCATTCTTATATTTTTCATTATCCGAAGGTGGATCTTTTTTTTCACTTATATTGGGCCAGATTTCAGAATATTGCTTATTGATTTCTAACCACTTTTCGCTACCAGGTTCTGTATCAGCTTTAATCGCATCAACAGGACATTCTGGTTCACAAACGCCACAATCTATACACTCATCAGGTTTAATTACAAGCATATTTTTTCCTTCATAGAAACAATCTACAGGACAAACTTCTACACAGTCCATTAATTTACACTTAATACATTTATCATTTACTATGTAAGTCATGATCAGATTTACTTTTAATTTTTTCTTTAATATCGCCCATTAATTTATTGTCAATATATAATAGCCCAGCTAGTCTTCTCATTAAACTTGTCTCATAAATATCTGCTTCATCGTTTGAGTAAATTATTCTCCAAAGTGTCTCAACTATCTTTACTTTATCTTTTTCTTCCATGTTTTTTACTTCTTTTGTAAATTCTAAAATTTGATTTGAGTTTTCCTCAATTTTTTTTCCATTTAAAAATATACTTTCTAAATTTTCATTACTTGCACCTATTTGTAAAAGAGCTTGTTTTATAATAGCTTCTTCACTTTTTGAAAAGTTTTCATCAATTTTCGCAGCGTGAATCAAAAGTGCAGCTACTTTAGATAGATCATTATTTTCGTTCTTATCTTTTTTAAAAAACATACTTTTAATTAAGATTTAAATTTTTAAGAACACCAAAAGGATTTTCTTTGAAATTCTCTTTATTTTGCAACTTAATCTTCTTCTTTGGAATATATTTAAAGAAAACCTCATTATTTTTTTCCAAAATCTTATAATTCATAGCTTTTAGCAATTGTTTAAAATCATCTTTATTACATCCCAATAAATTTAACATTTCTGGTATCATCTTTACTTCTTTCATATCCTTTGTGTCTGAATTTATTATTTGCATAAACAATCTCTCTAAAATATCTATTCTAATATAGAAATTATTAAATTTTTCAAATCCGCAAAGTAACATAAAGTTTTTATTTTGAATTTTGTAATCATTTATAAAATTTAAACCAAAAGTTGGAGGTTCTAAATTAAAGTATTTTTGATTATGATTTTTCCACAAAAGAGTTCTTAATGAAACAGGCTCTGGTTTTATCAATTTAAATAAAAAAACATGGTACCTACCAAATTTTACGCCCAGGTCTCTTAAAATTTTTCTATCGTTTTGGTCTAATTTCTTTAAATACTCGGACACCTTATCTCTCTTAATCACACCATTATTTTCATAAAGTTGATAAGCTAAGGCTTTTATTGAGGAGTTCTTATCCTTTAGATCTTTTAAATCATATAGACTTTTTAAAACTGTTGAAATTTTATTCTTTAACCATTTTTCTAAAAAAGCGGTTAATTTACTTTTTTGATTTTGCTCCAGCATGTCATCCACCAATAATTCTATGTTAGGGCTTAGATAATCTTTACCAGGAATTAACTTACCAATCGTCGCATTATTCCAATAAATCTTAGAGTCGTTTTTTAATTCAACTAAACCTGTATCAATTACAATTTGGATTCTCTTTTCTAATTCTGGTCCTATAGTCTTTCTTGCAGCTTTTTTAAGAGATTTAATGTCAGTCTCTAAAGCTCCTTTTTTAAAATCAAGCTCTAATTTAAGTCCATTTATTTTACCTATAAACTGATCATCAATCATAACATTATTATTTTCTAAAATTTTAGTATCAAATTCCATATCTTGTTTTAAACCTCTAGCAAGTACACTTGCTCTTTTATCAATAAATGTTTTTGTAAGTTCTTCATGAAGTCTATCTGAAAGTTTATCCTCTAAGAATTTAGTTTTTTCAATCCAGTAATTTTGGTTTTCAACCCAATTGTTTTTATTTGAAACATATGACCAAGTTCGCACATTTGCAATTCTATTCGCTAAAGAGTCTACATTTCCCTCTAATTTATCTAGTTTCATAAGCTGTAAATGCATAAAATTATCGGATATTTTCTCCTTATCACTGTTTAAAAAATTGAATACTTTTTCAACGACATCTAAATGATTTCCGTAGGTTTTTTTTACAAAGTCTGGAATTTGACAGCATTCCCATAGCAGCGTCAGTGTTTCCTTTGTATTTGGCAAACTATATAGGTCCAGTTTTTTTAGGAAATACTTTAAAACTTTCTCATCTTCACATTCATGAATCTTTCTAAGCCATTCTTTATTTGGCTTTTCTTCAAGCGATTTTAATAACGAAGTGGGATTGTTAAAATTTAAATCTGAATTCCTCCAAAATAAAGTTTTAATATTTTCAAATTTATGATTCTCTAAAAGTTCAACCTCTTCAGCTGTAATTTCCTTACAATCGCCTGTGATACCAAAATTACCATCATTGAGATACCTACCTGCTCTTCCAGCAATTTGTCCTATCTCTGATAAATTTAGTTTCCTTAATTTTTTTCCATCAAACTTTTTTAGATTTGAAAAATACACTTGATCTAAATCCATATTTATACCCATTCCAATTGCATCAGTTGCTACCAAAAAATCAACATCACCTGATTGGTATAAGTCTACTTGCGCATTCCTTGTTTTTGGACTTAAAGATCCCATAACTATTGCGGCTCCACCTTTTTGTCTTCGTATTAATTCTGCTATTGCATAAACTTCTTCTGTTGAAAAAGCTATAATTGCTGTTTTTCTATTAATGCGTGAAATTTTTTTGTGACCTGAATAAGTGAGTTTAGATAATCTTTTTCTATCAATGAATTCTATATCATCATTTAATTTTGAAACTATTCCTTTGATTGTATTGGATCCCATAAACATTGTAAGTTTACTTCCTCTCATATTAAGCAACCTATCTGTAAAAATATGACCTCGTTCATGGTCTGCACACATTTGAATCTCATCAACACCTACAAATTCTAAATCTTTATCTATTGGCATTGACTCTACTGTGCACAAAAAATATTTTGCATTTGAAGGTATAATTTTTTCTTCACCGGTTATTAAAGCAACTTCATCATATCTAGTTTTTTTAATAACTTTGTCATAGACTTCTCTAGCTAAAAGTCTCAATGGAAAACCGATCATCCCAGTATCAAAAGAGAGCATTGTTTCTATTGCTAAATGGGTTTTGCCAGTATTTGTTGGACCAAGCACCGCTGTAATTTTATTTTTATTCATTTCTATCTTTGGTATGTTTAATATATTACCTACAAGATGTAGTTACTCGTAAAGAACAAAAATAGACTAAAACATGACCGAATCGTTCTATTAAAAGTTCTCATTTCAAATTCTTAAAAATTAAGTTTAACATAATATGATTTATTGTCCAAATTACCAGCAAACACAAAGTCTTAAGACTTTATCTTAAGAATTTTCCAAACTCCAGAAGCAGATGTGATTATCTTGTCATTACATTTTAATTCACAAAATAAAAATACCAAAGTTTTTGTTTTTTTTAAAATTTTTACATGCCCTATAATCTCATCACCAATTTTTGAAGCACCGATATATTTAAGATCTAATGAAATTGTTACGCATGGTGCATTTTGGGAACTACGATGTGCTGCTGTTCCAGCTCCAGCATCTATTAAAGCTGCTAAGTATCCTCCATGAGTTATTCCAGCTGCATTTAAATGGTTTTCATTAATAACTGACTTGAATTCATATTCACTTTCAGAGATATTTCTAAACATAACACCACCATTATGTTTCATAAAACCATGCTTTAAACTTATTTGTTCAAATGAATTAGACATAATTTGTTAAAGTATAAAAGTTAAAATAATTAAAATTATAAGAATAATTATGAAAAAATAAATAACAGACATTTGAAGAGAAGATTTTATCAACCATTTCAACATAATTTATCTTAATAATGGTGCGCCTGCTAGGAGTCGAACCCAGAACCTCCTGGTCCGTAGCCAAGCGCTCTATCCAGTTGAGCTACAGGCGCATTTTTAAATTTTATTTATTATTGTATATCATTTTTTAGTGTATTTTAATGATAAGACAAATTTAAATTATTATGAATAATTCAATGAATGAAGTTGTAATTGTAGAAGCTATTAGAACTCCAATTGGAGCTTATAAAGGGTCTCTTAAGGGATTAAGTGCTGATAAGTTGGGATCAATTGTAATTAGGGAAATTTTAAGAAAAAGTAAGTTAAGTAAAAATGATATTGATGAGGTAATTATGGGCCAAGTACTCACAGCTGGTGGAGGCCAAAATCCTGCAAGACAGGCTGCGATAAATGCAGGTATAAATATTTCTAAACCAGCCCACTTAGTAAATCAAGTTTGTGGTTCTGGTCTCCGAGCCGTAATTTCAGCTTATCAATCAATTAAATTAGGAGAAGTAAAAAGTGTAATTTCTGGTGGCCAAGAAAATATGTCATTAGCCCCACATTCAATTTTTTATCGGGATAATAAAAAAATTTCAGAAAAACATTTGATAGATACAATGATAAATGACGGGCTAATAGATGCGTTTAATAATTATCATATGGGTGTAACCGCTGAAAACATTGCAAAGAAATTTAATATTTCAAGAGCCGATCAAGATGATTTTGCATTAAATTCTCAAAAAAAAACAGAAATTGCAATTAACACTAATAGATTTGAGCAAGAATTAATTAAAATAAATCAACCTGGTATCAATCTTGATAAAGATGAACATCCAAGAAAAGATATTACCAAATCAGATTTAGAGAAGCTGAAAGCAGTATTTCTTAAAGATGGAACTGTGACACCTGGAAACTCATCAGGAATTAATGATGGGGCTGCAGCTTTATTATTGACAACTTTAAAAGAAGCTAAAAAAAAATCAATTCAACCTTTGGTAAAGATAATCTCATGGGCTTCAGTTGGAGTTGATCCCACTTTGATGGGTCTTGGACCAATTGAAGCTGTACGTGAAGCAGTCAAAAAAGCAAAATGGAATTTAAATGATGTAGATCTTTTTGAAATTAATGAAGCTTTTGCTGCTCAAAGCATTGCAGTAATACGTGAGTTGAATATTGATGAGAATAAAGTTAATGTTAATGGAGGAGCTATAGCATTAGGTCATCCTATTGGAGCATCAGGTGCTAGAATATTAGTCACTCTCATTCATGAAATGATAAAACAGAAAAAGAATAAAGGTTGCGCTACACTATGTATAGGTGGCGGAATGGGCATAGCCGTATGTGTTGAGAAAATTTAAGAATTAATTTTTTTTAAACTTCTCTTCAAGTAGAATTTTTTGTATCCAAATTTTAGCATCAATGTAAGCACTTTCTTTTGGTTGCAAGAGTGTATTTAATAACTTTTTAATCATTTTTAAAGGATACTTCAGAAGAGTGTCAAAAAATTGAGCAGAATGTGTTAAAATTAGCAATTAAGTAAAATTATATAGTGTATAAGATCTAAATATTAAATGAGCGAAAAACTATTAGTTCCTGATATAGGTGACTTTGAAAATGTAGAGGTCATTGAATTGCTTGTCAAAGAAGGGCAAAAAATTGCCAAGAATGATCCAGTAGTTACTATAGAAAGTGATAAATCAAGTGTTGAAATACCTTCAACGTTATCAGGCATAATCGAGACAATAAAAGTTAAAGTAGGTGATAAAGTTTCAAAAGGTGATTTAATTTTGAATATTTTAGGGTCAAATGAAGAATATTCTAAAACAAAAATTATTCCAAAAGACACCGAAAATTTGATTAAAGAAGCAGAAAAATCATTAGAAAAAAAACAAGAGCAAATCATCCATACAAATAATATTGAGAGAAAAAAACCAGAAATAATTCAAGTAGTTAATGACAGCGATATTGATCCATTAGAAACTAGTGAATGGTTAGAATCACTCACTGCAGTAATTGAAAAAGATGGAAATCAAAGAGCCCATTATTTAATTAAGGAATTAATCAATAAAGCTTATATGGAGGGTGCAAATATTCCCTACACACAAAACACACCCTATATAAATACAATTCCAGTAAATGAAGAGAAAAAATCAAATGGTGATCAAAATATTGAGAGAAGAATCCGGTCATTGATAAGATGGAATTCCGCAGCAATGGTAGTTCGCGCAAATAAAAAATTTCCTGAACTTGGAGGACATATTGGAACATTTGCATCTGCGGCTACGCTTTATGACGTAGGAATGAATCATTTTTGGAGAGCAAAAAACAATAAATTTGGAGGAGACTTAATTTATTTTCAAGGACATAGCGCTCCAGGTATGTACGCGAGAGCATTTCTTGAGGGAAGACTTAATGAAAAACAATTAGATAGTTTTAGACAAGAAGTTAATCCAGGAGGTTTATCATCCTACCCACATCCTTGGCTGATGCCAAAATTTTGGCAATTTCCCACAGTTTCCATGGGTTTAGGACCAATGTTGGCTATTTATCAAGCAAGATACATGAAATATTTAATTAACAGAGGTCTTATCAAAGATGAAGGACGAAAAGTGTGGGCTTTCTTAGGAGATGGGGAAATGGATGAACCGGAGTCTTTAGGAGCAATTGGTTTAGCAGCTAGAGAAAAATTAGATAACCTAATATTTGTGATCAATTGTAACCTTCAAAGATTGGACGGGCCTGTAAGGGGTAATGGAAAAATCATACAAGAACTAGAGGGCATTTTTAGGGGAGCTGGATGGAATGTTATCAAAGTAATTTGGGGTTCTTATTGGGATCCGTTGTTGGCTAACGATAAAACTGGCCATTTAATTAAAGTTATGAATGAAACTGTCGATGGAGAATATCAAGCGATGAAAGCAAGAGATGGAGCTTATGTGCGAGAAAAGTTTTTTGGCAAATATCCTGAAACTAAAGAGTTAATCTCAAGCCTTTCAGACAAAGATATATGGAGATTGAATAGAGGTGGACATGATCCTCACAAAGTTTTTGCAGCTTATGATAAAGCCTCAAAGAATATTGGAAGCCCAACAGTTGTGATTGCCAAGACCATAAAGGGATATGGGATGGGCAAGAGTGGTGAGAGTGTGAATACTACACATCAAACTAAAAAATTAGATATAGACGATTTGATGTATTACAGAGACAGGTTTGATGTTCCTTTAACTGATAAACAGGTGCAAAATATTGAGTATTATAAGCCAGACCAAAACTCACCTGAAATAAAATATATCAAAGAAAGAAGACTTCAATTAGGAGGATTTATCCCAGAGAGAACTACTTATGCAAAACCCATTAAAGCCCCTCCGAAAAATATTTTTGACAATATGAAAGAGTCTACAGGTAAAAAAGAAATGTCGACTACTATGGCATTAGTAAGAATGCTTACTAATCTTCTGAGAGATAAAAATGTTGCCTCAAGATTAGTACCAATCATTCCTGATGAGGCGAGAACATTTGGTATGGAGGGTTTTTTTCAAAAAATTGGTATTTATGCTCACGAGGGACAAAAATATGAACCTGAGGATTCAGCACAATTAAGTTCATATAGAGAGGAAAAAAGTGGACAAGTTTTGGAGGAAGGAATTAATGAGGCAGGTGCAATGTCTTCATGGATTGCTGCAGGCACTTCATACACAAATCATGATATTGAAATGATTCCTATCTATCTTTTTTACTCAATGTTTGGTTTTCAAAGAATAGGTGATTTTGCTTGGGCAGGAGCAGACAGTCAGTCAAGAGGGTTTTTAATTGGCGCTACTGCTGGGAGAACAACATTAGCGGGAGAAGGTTTACAGCACCAAGATGGACATAGTCATTTAATGGCATCAACTATTCCAAACTGTAAGTCTTATGATCCAACATTTCATTATGAACTAGCAACAATCTTTAGAGAAGGATTGAAAAGAATGCATGAGAAGAAAGAAAATATTTTTTATTATATTACAACAATGAACGAGAATTACCCTCATCCTGCTATGCCAACTGAAAAATCATGTGAAGAAGGCATTTTAAAAGGAATGTATAAAATTAAAGAATTTAATAAATATAAAAAAACCAAAATTCAATTTCTAGGATCAGGCACAATCTTAAGAGAAATGATAGCTGGTGCGGAGATTCTACAAAAGGAATATCAAATTGATAGTGAAGTTTGGAGCGTAACAAGTTTCAATGAATTAAGAAGAGATGGCTTAGAGGTAGAAAGGTATAATTTATTAAATCCTGAAAAAGAACCGAAAAAATCATATGTTGAAAGCTGTTTAGGCAAAACTGAAGGTCCAATTTTGGCTGCATCAGATTATATGAGGATGAATTCAGACCAAATTAGACCTTATATTAACAAGAGCTTTTACTCGTTAGGAACAGATGGATTCGGTCGAAGTGATACCAGAAAAAATTTGAGGAAGTTCTTTGAGGTTGATAAAGAACATGTCGTTGCATACGGACTAAGTGTATTAGCTAAAGAACAATTAATTGCATCTAAATATGCTCAAGAGGCAATAAAGAAGTATCAAATTGATAAAGATAAACCAATGCCGACGAAATTATAATGTCAAAGAAAGATATAAAAGTTCCAAATATTGGTGAATTCAAAGATGTGGAAGTCATCGAAGTTTTAATTAAAAAAGGTCAAAAAATAAAAAAAAATGATCCACTGATAACAATAGAAAGTGATAAATCAAGTGTTGAAATACCATCTTCTGATGATGGGACCATAATTTCTTTGAATGTTAAAATTGGAGATAAGGTATCGGAAGGTGATAAAATTATTGAAATTGAAAGTGAGAAAGAAATAAAAGAAACAAGTGCTCAAGAATTACCAAAAACTCAATTACCAAAAGAAATAAAAAAAAATGATGTAAAAAAAACCAATGAGTCTGAAAATATAATAGTTAAAGATTTTTCTACAAAAGCTTCTGCTTCACCAAAAGTTAGAAAATTTGCGAGAGAACTTGGAGTTAATATCAATAAAGTTCCAGGTAGTGAAAGACAAGGCAGGGTTACCGAGAGTGATGTAAAATTATTTGTTGCAACTAAATCTGATAAAAGTTTCAAAGATCAAAATACAACTGACCAAAAAATTGAACTAGAATATTCCCACTCAGATTTTGGAGAAGTAAATATTAAAGACATTCCCAGAGTGAAAAAGTTGTCGTCTAAATATTTAATGAACTCTTGGACAAAAATTCCTCATGTAACCAATCATGATGAAGCTGATATAACCGAATTAGAGGAATTTAGAACTTCTCTTACGGACATATATACTGGTGAAAAAAAAAAAATTACACCATTGGCTTTCATCGTGAAAGCATTAACAACATCATTAAAAAAGTTTCCAAATTTTAATACCTCAATCGATCAAATTGAAAACGGTAAAATGACTGTTAAAAAGTATTATCATGTTGGCATAGCAGTGGATACACCACATGGTTTGATGGTTCCTAAATTAAGAAATGCAGATAATAAAAATATTTCTTTAATAAGCACAGAATTAAAAAAAATCAGTCAGCAATGTAGAGATCTTAAAATTGATAAAAAAGAGTTATTCGGAGGTTCTATGACGATAACTAGCCTAGGGGGAATTGGGGGATCTTTTTTTACCCCAATTATAAACTATCCTGAAGTTGCTATTTTAGG
>CACJYQ010000006.1 GCA_902597725.1 uncultured Pelagibacteraceae bacterium | reverse complement strand
GTTTGATGCACCTACAGATACAATATTGCAATTAAGTTTATTATAGACAAAATCTATTTTAATTTGATCAAGAGCACGTAAAACTAAAAATGGTGCAATGGTATGAATTATTGGTTTATATCCAGCTTTTGATAAACCAGATGCAAAACCAATCATTGACTGTTCCATCGTGCTCATATTAAGTATTCTTTCATTGTATTTTTTAAAGATATGTCTAAAAGAAAAAACACCAATATCACCAAGTAAGCAAAATATTTTTTTATCCTTATCCATTAATTTTTCAACAACCTGTGGAAAGATTTTTCTCATATCTTTAATTCCTTTTTAAACATTTGTAGCTCTTTTTTTGATGGCGCTTTATGATGCCAAGCTGGATTGTTTTCAATCGCTCTCAAGCCTTTTCCTTTGATTGTGTTTGCTATTATGATGTTAAAATTTTTTTTATCCTTTAAACATTTGCCAATTAACTTATCTAACTTAGGAATATTATGTCCATCAACTTCTGATATTTTATTACAAAAAACAGAAAGTTTTTTTTTTAAATCTAAAAATTTTATGCTCCTAAAATCTGAATTATTTCTATCAATTATTAATAAAATGTTTTTTAATTTGTAATTATCTATTATATGCAAACTTTCCCAGGTTGTGCCCTCCATTAATTCTTGATCTCCTATTAAGCAAATAACTTGGCTTTTCTTTTTATCCTTTTTTAATGCATATGCTAATCCTGTTGATGTTGGCAATCCGTGACCGAGGGAGCCAGTAGAAAAGTTTAAATGAGGCAATTTTGTAGAGTCTGGGTGTCCTCCCAATTTTGAATTAAAGCTACAAAAAGATTGATAATCTTTATTTTTAATTATCTTAAAATAATTCATAACAGCATAGACTGCTATCGCTGCATGTCCTTTACTTAATATAAAAAAATTTTTTTTAAAATATTTTTTGAATATTATGAATACTATTTCTAATACTGAAAAAGCGCTCCCAATATGTCCCTCTTTAATTTTATAACAACTTTCTAAAATTGAAAATCTTATATTGCTTATTTGCTTTCCAAACATTTTAAAACTATTTATCTCTTTTTGACAAAATGGGTTTTTTTATTGGCCACCTAAAATTAATTTTGGGATCATTCCATTTTATTGAAATCTGATCTTTGACATCATTATATTTTCCTTCAAAAGAATACTTATATTGATATAGACATTCTTTAGAAATACATAGCCAAGAATTTAAAAAATTTGGAGGTATTAAAACAGATATTCTATTTTTTTCAGACATTTTGATCTTGGTGTATTTCAAATAATTTTTTGAATTTTTTCTATAGTCTACAATAACTGATAGAATTTCACCTTTAAGACAAGTAACTAATTTCCATGATTTAGTATCGCCATGAAATCCTCTTAAAACATTTTTCTTGGAAGTCGTAAATTTATCAAGATTAAATTTTATATTTCTAAAGAAATCTTTATCCCAAGATGTCCAAATTTTACCCCTCGAATCCTTAAAAACTTTTGAGTGAAAATATTTTATTTCCTTTAGTTTTCTGTCATTATTAATTTTCATATTAACTTATATTGATAGAATTTAATATTTTACAAAGATTGATAATTTTTGATCTATTCAATTCCGGGTAATTTCCAATATACAATGAGTAAAAATGCATATGCTCTGTATTTGTAAATTTTCTAAAATTAAATTTTTTTCTAAATTTTTTTAAATATGGCTGTCTAAGTTGATTGCCACCCCCCGCACTGCCAATCCTATACTCTATTGAGTTTAGTTCCAAAATTTGAAGTATTTTATTAAATAATTTTTTACTTTTCTTCCTCAGTATCAAATGAAGACCATAATTACTTGAACCAGCTAAATTAAAGTCTTTAAAAAAAATATCATTTCTTAAATTTTTTAAAAATAATTTATGATTGTAGTTTCTTTTTTTTATATTTTGATCTAATCTTTTTATTTGCTCTAAACCGATTACTGCAGATAACTCATCGTTTCTTAAATTAAATCCCTCTGTACAGAAAATAAAATCACTATTTAGATCTTTATTTTTCATTTTTATTTTTTTAATAAAACTTTTATCTTGTGAGTCACGTAGTAAACCATGGCCTCTCTTCATTTTAGCCAAGATATCAATTTTTTTTGAATTTGTTGAAATCATACCCCCTTCAATAGTTGTCATATGGTGAGCATAATAAAAAGAAAAGTTTGATATTTGACCAAATGTTCCTGCTTTTTTATTGCCCAATTTGGCTCCATGAGATTCACATACGTCCTCTATTAAAAAAATTTTTCTTTTTTTAATTAAATTCAAAAAATTTTTTGTTAATCCAATAAAGCCCATAGCATGGGTTAAAAAAATTGCTGCAGTATTTTTATTTATTTTTTTGCTAACTATCTTTTCATTTAATGCTAAGTTTTCTAAATTAATATCTACAAATACTGGTTTAAAACCAGCGTTAATTACTGAGACAACATCTGAGTTCCATGTAAAGGGAGGTAATATTATCTCTTTTTTTTTAGGCTCAATTTCCTTTAAAATATGAAGAGAAATTAAATTTGCGGATGCACCAGAATTTACAAATGTACTATATTTTACACCAAGCCATTTTGACCATTTCTTTTCGAATTCTCTAACTTTTTGTCCATTAGTAAATCTATTTGATTTCTTAATAAATTTAATGAGTTCATTTTTATCTTTAGGCAATATATTGTTTGTCATTAATTGCCATCTGAAGTTTTTCATAATTTGCACATTAAATTAATTATCAGTATAATCAATTTAATTAACATTCAAAGAATTGATATGAAATTATTATCTATTGTTTTTTCATTTAAAAATGAAGAGAAAAATATTGAACCTCTAGTAAAAAGAATATCTTCTGCAATGGAAAAAATTCAAGGTTGGAAGTATGAATTGATATTCGTTAATGACGACTCTACAGATAATTCAGAAGAAGTTTTATTAGATCTTCAAAAAAACTTTCCTATTAAAATAATAAATATGAGTCGAAATTTCGGTATTGATCCGTGTGTTTTAGCAGGTTTTAGAAATACTGATGGAGATGCAATTATATATTTACATACTGATCAGCAAGATCCACCAGAAATAATTCCAGATCTCATCAAAAAACATGAGGAAGGAAATGATATTGTTCATACAGTAAGAACAAAACGAAAAGGCGAGGGAAAGTTTAGAATGTTTTTAACTAAAATTGCTTACAGAATAATTAATACTCTTTCAGATATTAATTTACCAGTGCAAGCAGGTGATTACAAATTGATATCAAGAAAAGCTCTTAATGAAATTTTAAAACAAAAAGAATTTAGACCCTATGTTAGGGGTTTGTCGGTATGGGTTGGTTTCAATCAAGATTTTGTATACTACGAGCGAGAGGCAAGAGGAGCTGGAGAGTCAAAAATGCCGTTATTATCTGCAGGACCAATCACTGACTTTATAAATGGTGTTACAAGTTATTCACTTAAACCTTTGTACTTAGGTATAGTTTTTGGATTTTTTTCTATGATAATTTCTTTTTTATTAATAATTTATGCATTGTACTTAAAATTTAACCAATTAGCTATTCCTGGATCTACCAGTATAATTATTGCTATTTCTTTTTTTTCAGGGATTTTATTATTAACTTTAGGAATAATTGGAATTTATTTAGCTAGAATTTTTGAGCAAACAAAAGGTAGGGAACAATACGTAATTAAAAATATAAAAGATTATAAATAAAGTAATTATAAATGAAAAAAACTTTACCTTATTTATTTTTAATCTTAGGTGTTATTTTTTCAACATTTGTGTGGAATTTTATTTCAATTCCATATGATAATTCAAATTTAATAATTGGAGAATACTATCAGAAAAAAATTAATCCTTTGAATGATACTTTGAGGGGGATATTTTTTATCTTTTTTTCTCTATTTGTGTATTTAATTTCATTAATTAAATTTAATAATATACGAATATCAAATGATATTTTGATCAATAGGGAAATTATTAAAAATGACAATATTAACTTCTTATCTGTAATTTTCATTTGCTTCTGTATTTTTGAATTTTTGAGTCTTAATTATATAAATCTAATCAATGAAATTGATACACATCATGAAGGCACATTTCTTTCAGCTCAACTAAATTTTTTTGCAAAGGACAAACTTTGGACTGGAACTTTTTTTGATTATGGTTTTTTGGGAAACAGCATAGGAATTTTTTTCCATTATATATTTGATGATTATTCTATAGGTATTCAGAGGTTTTTTTACAAATTCTTAATTCTTGTGAATAAGATATTGTTAATATTAATATGCAGAAAGATAGTTAATAGTGTTAATACAATAAATTATAAAGAGGCTTTATTTTTTTTGTTAAGCTTATCTTCATTATCGCTATCAAGCTTTTATGATCATGTAACTCCTTTCCACCCGAGAATTTTTTTATTTCTAATTTTTACATTATTAATTTTTCAGGTAATTATCTTAAAAAAAAATAATATTTTTTATTCATCAGTAGTAGGTTTTTTTTCTTTATTATCAATATTATTTTACTGGGATATTGGCACTTATATAAATGCATTACTAATTCTTTTTTTATTGGGTCTAATCTTTTTAAAAAGATTTAAAGTTTTTCTAAATATTCTACTAGCAATAATATTGTCTTGGTCTTTATTCTATATTTTTCTCCCAAACGACGAATTTAAAGAATTATTTAATCAATATTATATAATTATTAATATATCAGACTATCTTCTGGGAATGGAGTACCCCGAACCTTTTAGTGATAAATCAACAAGACATACTAAGGCATTGTTATTTATTATAGTTTCAGGAGTGTTTCTAATAAATTATATTTTTAGTGAAAAAAGAAAAGAAAATTTAGACTCAAAGCTTTTATTAATTTTTCTTTTTATTTCTTCTGTAATTTTTTTCAAATCAGGATTAATGAGATCAGATACACCACATATTAAATATACATCTGGAATATATACTCTATTAATATTTTTTTTCATCTCTTACTATTTTGTTCATTTTATAGAAAAAATAAAGATATTAAAAAAAACTGAAACTTTTTTTAAAAATAAAAAATCTCTATTCATTTTTACAATAGCTGTTGGTTATTTATTTTTTTTTCAAAATAATTATCTAGCAATCTTAAATATTTTTGACTCTAGTAAAAATTTTCAAATGATCACAAAAATTAATGATGACAAGTTTTTAAGTGATGATTATCAGAAATTTATTAAAACTTATAAAGACCTAATAAAAGATGAAAATTGTGTTCAACAATTCACTGATGATAATGCTATACCATATTTAGTCAACAAACCCACCTGTACAAAATATTATGTAAATGCTCATATCATTCAAAATTGGACTGAAGAAAATTTCATCGAGGAGCTTAAATATACAAGTCCAAACTATATTGTTTACTCATCAAAAATAAATTGGTTTAAAAGTAGAAACAATGCTCCAAATGCCGATAAATATATATTAGATAATTATTACTTATTTAAAGACCTTTCACCTTGGCTCATTTATAAAAAAAATTAAATAACATATTAAAAATTACTATGCTCTTTTTTAAAATATCTTATAAACACTAATTATGCTTTCAAATAAAGAAATTGTTGTTCCTAATAACTTATTGGATTATGCACATAGAAACAAAGTAGTAAAAGCAGGTATTGTCAATGCTGGAAAACCCTTACCAATGCAATCTGTGCAAGATGCAGTTAAAGAAAATTTAATTGAACCAATATTTATTGGTAATGAAAAAGAAATTCTCAAATGTGCTAGTGATTTAAAATGGGATATTTCTAAATATGAAATAATAAATGAACCTGTTGAAAATAATACAGCACCAATCGCTACAAAACTTGCTAGTGAAGGAAAAATTAGAATCATAGTTAAGGGTCATATTCACACAGATGTTTTAATGAAAGAGGTTTTAAAAAGAGAGTACAACTTACTAGGTAAAACAAGGTTAAGTCATATCTGGCATATGACGTTAGAAAAAGACGATAAACCACTAATAATTACTGATGGTGCTTTAAATGTATTGCCAAATGTAAAAACCAAAATGCATATCTTAAAAAACGTAATTAATTTTTCTCAAAGAATTGGAATTGAAAGACCAAAAATTGCAGTATTGTCTGCCACAGAAGAAGTTTTAGATAGTGTGCCAAGTTCTAAAGAGGCTGATGAAATTACAAATCTTGCAAAAAAAGAAAATTTAAATGCCGATGTATTTGGGCCTTTGGCTTTTGATAATAGCATATCAAAAAAATCTGCAACTATTAAAGGTATTAAAAATGATGTTGCGGGAATTGCTGATGTTTTATTAGTGCCGAGTGTTGAGACAGGTAATGCGTTGGTAAAAATGTTAATATATTTTAGTGGTGCGTGTGCTGCGGGAGTAGTTGTAGGTGGTAAAGTACCTGTAGTAATTACTAGCCGCTCTGATGAGGCACCTGCTAGACTAGCATCAATAGCTGCAGCTGTTGTTGCGCTAGATTAAATGTTTGATTGCAATAAAATTAAATTTGTCATAAATAATTCATCAATTATAAAGATATATTAATGGCTATAACTTATTTAAAAAAGTCTCCAAAAACTTCGTCCACTGACGATAATAAGACAACTGGAATAGTTCAAGATTTATTAAAAAATATCGAAACGACAAAAGAACAAGGCTGTATCGATTTAACTAAAAAATTCGATAAGTATGATGGGGACATTATAGTATCAAAAGATAAAATCGAGGAAATTAAAAAAACGTTAGATCAAAAAACCAAAGATGATATTCAATTTTCATTTGACAGAGTTAGAAAATTTGCCGAAGCACAACTTAAGAATTACGGACAAGATTTTGAGGTAGAACTTTCTGATGGTTTATATGCAGGTCAAAAATTAGTCCCTGTAAATACAGCAGGCTGCTACATTCCAGGTGGAAGATATGCTCATATTGCATCTGCTGTAATGAGTGTAACTACAGCAAAAGTTGCTGGAGTAAAAAATATTATTGCATGTAGTCCTCCTAAAGAAGGTGTTGGTGCCCACCCTACCATTGTATACACAGCTGATCTTTGCGGTGCAGATGTTATTTTAAATTTAGGGGGAGTTCCTGCAATTGCAGCAATGACCAATGGATTATTCAAAAATCCCCCAGCAGATATAATTGTAGGACCAGGAAATCAATTTGTAGCTGAGGCTAAAAGAATTTTATATGGAAAAGTTGGTATTGATTTGTTTGCAGGACCAACTGAAATTGGAATTATAGCTGACGCTAAAGCTGATCCAGAAATTGTTGCGGTAGATTTGGTAGGACAAGCAGAGCATGGATATAACTCACCATGTTGGCTTTATACAACTAGTAAAGAATTAGCTGAAAAAGTGATGAAAAGAGTTCCAGAATTAATTGCAGAACTACCAGAAGTTCCAAGAACAAGTGCTGACGCAGCCTGGAGAGATTATGGTGAAGTTATTCTTTGTGACACTGATGAAGAAATAGTGAAAATTAGTGATGAATATGCACCTGAACATTTAGAAGTACAGACCGAAAACTTAGAATGGTTTCATGAAAGATTAACAAATTATGGTTCATTGTTTGTGGGTGAAGAAACAACTGTTGCTTACGGCGACAAATGTTCTGGTACAAATCATATTTTGCCAACTAAAGGTGCTGGAAGGTACACGGGTGGATTATTTGTTGGAAAATTTATTAAAACGTTAAGCTTTCAAAGAATGACAAAAGAGTCTACTAAATTAGTTGGTGCTGCTGCAGCTAGAATTTCAAGATATGAGGGAATGGAAGCTCATGCAAGAACAGGAGATGTAAGACTTAGAAAATATGGTTTTTCTAATTAATTCTCTGGTACAAAAATTAAACACAATCCATTATTACAAAATCTTTTTCCAGTAGCAGTGGGTCCATCTAAAAAAACGTGGCCATGATGTGCACCACAATTTGCACAATGATATTCAATTCTTTTCATTCCAAAAGAATAATCAATCTTAGTTTTAAAAGCTCCCGGCAAAGCTTCAGAAAAAGAAGGCCAACCCGTGCCACTATCGAATTTTGCTTTTGATGAAAATAACTTTGCTCCACAGTTTGCGCAATGATAAAATCCATCTCTTTTTTCATTTAGTAATTCACTGGTAAATGGTCTCTCAGTACCCTCTTTAAACATTATATCTTTTTGGGCTTTACTAAGATCAGGATTAATAAGTTTTTTTGTTGCTGACTTTAAAAATTGATAGGGCAATGATACAAAAAGCATAGAGAGTCCAAATAATTTCAAAAATTTTCTTCTTAAAAGCATATTAAATAAGATTAATTTGAAATTGAGATTTTAACATGCGCTATAATTGTCTCTCAAAAATGCTTTTAACTAGAGAAAATATGCCGTTTCTTTTATTACATAAATTGTCAGCAAAGACATGAAGCTGATAATAAATCCATTAATATATTTCCACGTTTTGTCACTCTGAGCATATCTTGAAAAATATACCGATGAATAACCAAGTAAAAAGAAAAATATAAAAGATGCTACAGAAGCTCCAATACCAAAACAGATTTTTTCATCAAATAAAAAATTTTTTGAGAAATTTCCTAAAAAGAAAACTGTATCAGAATAAACATGAGCATTTAGGTAAGTAAAACCAAGTGTCTTAAATATAATCTTAGCACTAGTGGTCTCTTTTTTTTCAATATTGAAATTAACACTAACACTAAAAGATTTAATTTTTGAATATATGAAATAGATTAAAAAAATTATTAAACAGATGTTTAAAGTTAGCTCTACAAATATATTAAAATATTGATGAAAAAAGTGGAATAAAAGGATGCCTGAAAATATTAAAATTAAGTCTGAAATGGAACAAATTAAACAGACCAAAAAAACATACTGCTTTTTGAGCCCTTGTTCTATTACAAAGATATTTTGAGCACCAATCGCTAGAATTAAACTAAGCCCGGTAATAAAACCTAATACCAGGTATTCCATCTAAACTAAAATTATTCTGGATTAGCTGTTAAAGTTTTAATCTCTAGAATATTTTCGTTAGGGTCTTTCACAAAAAATGTTTCTTGCTCGTACTTTGTTCCTTTAAATCTTAGATAAGGTTCATCATAATACTTTGCACCTTTTTCTTTCAATCTATTTTTTAAAGTATCAAAATCTTTTCTTGATAAATGAACTCCAAAATGTGGAACAGAAACATTGCCCATATCTACATCGTGTCTCTCGTTATCTAATTTATGCTCACTTGCATGGAGAGTTAATTCATTTCCCCAAAAGTCAACATCAGCCCACTCTTGTGCTGAATTATCAAGTCGGCACCCCAAAGTTTCACTATAAAACTTTTTTGCTGTTTCTAGATCTCCACATGGGATTGCTAGATGAAAACAATTAGTATTTTTGTACATTATTTCTCCTTTAAATACTGTTTAAAGGCACTATATAGACATTAATTATTTTTATCAAGCTGACAAAATTATATGAGTGACTTTTTACAATCTATAATAGACAGAGATCCTGCGGCAAAATCTAAGTTAAGTCTTGTATTAACTTACCCAGGGGTTAAGGCTATTTTTTTTCATAAAATTGCAAATTTTTTTGCAATAGCAAAATTTGATTTAGTTGCAAGAATCATTTCTCAATTTTCAAGATTTTTAACAGGAATAGAAATTCATCCAAAGGCAAAGATTGGAAAAAATTTATTTATTGATCACGGTATGGGGGTTGTAATCGGTGAGACATCTGAGATTGGAAACAATGTTACTATTTATCATAATGTTACATTAGGTGGAATTGCTCCAAGTATAAACACTAATGATCAAAGAAATACTAAAAGACACCCGACTTTAGAAGATAATGTTGTTGTTGGATCTGGTGCTCAAATTTTAGGGCCAATAACGATTGGTAAAAATTCCTTAATAGGTGCAAACGCGGTGGTTACTAAAAATGTTCCTGAAAAATCAATAATGGTAGGAATTCCAGCTACAAGAGTTGGTGATGCTACAAAAGGATTTCAACCTTATGCTGTTACTGATAAAGATAAAGATTAATGTCACAAATAAAAAATAATTTTATCGAGTCGGTTGGTAATACACCTTTAATAAAATTAAAAGCAGCCTCAGAGATCACTGGGTGTAATATTTATGGGAAAGCGGAGTACCTAAATCCAGGTGGATCCGTAAAGGATAGAGCTGCTCTTGCACTAATAAAAGATGCACAAGAAAAAAAACTAATTTCAGAAGGTGGAATTGTTGTTGAAGGTACTGCGGGTAATACTGGGATTGGTTTATGTCTTTTAGGAAATTCCTTAGGTTATAAAACAATTATTGTAATGAATGACAACCAAACCCAAGAAAAAAAAGATACTTTAAAAAATATTGGTGCAGATCTTAGACTAGTTCCACCTAAGCCATACAAAGATGATGGTAACTATGTAAAAGTTGCGGGTCGTCTTGCTGAAGAATTAAAAAGTACAAATAACAAGGGTGTAGTTTGGGCAAACCAATTTGATAACACTGCTAATGCAAAAGGTCATTACGAAACGACTGGACCAGAGATTTGGGAACAAACTGATGGTAAAGTAGATGGCTTTGTCTGCGCATCAGGAACTGGAGGCACTATCGGTGGTGTAAGTAAATTTCTAAAAGAAAAAAATAAGAATATAAAAATTTATTTATCAGATCCAACAGGCTCTGCACTCTATAATCATATTATGAATGGTGAACTTAAAGCTGAGGGTGGATCAATAACTGAAGGTATTGGTTCAAGCAGAATAACTAAAAACTTTGCTGAAGCTAAAATTGATGGTGCTTTTTCAATCAGTGATCAAGAGTCTTTACCCGTGCTTTATGATTTAATACAGCATGAGGGGTTAAGTTTAGGAACTAGTTGTGGAGTAAATATTGCAGGTGCAATTAGATTAGGAAAAGAGCTAGGTCCAGGAAAAACAATTGTAACAATTCTCTGTGATAGATCAGAAAAATACAACTCAAAGATGTTTAATAAATCTTTTTTAAGAGAAAAAAACCTTCCCATTCCTAGCTGGTTATAATAACGCATACCAGGCATGTAACAAAACAGTTACATTTTTATATTAATATTATTTAACGTCGGGAGATTATGAAAAAAATTATTTTAATTTTATCTTTTTTCATCTTTACATCTGCTAATGCAGGAATGAGTGATAAAGATAAATCAAAAGCATGGGATTGTGTAGGTATTTATATGGCCAACTACTTTCTTCCATCAGGTGAAAAATTTGAGTACGGAATGAAAGAAAAATCAATTTCAACTGTGAAAGTTTTAAAAACCTATGCCCTTGAAATAGGTATACCAGAAAAAGATTGGGATGCTGGAGTAAACAAAGCAGTAGATAAACATTATGGTTCCAAATACGACAAAGCTAAAACTGACAAATGTCATACGTTTGTTGAAGCTTTAGTTCCTAATGGAGCAGAAAGAGTTAAAAAAGTTGTTCAAACTTTATATTAAATAAGGAGGAAAATGGAAAAAGAAATGTTGGTACATCTTAAACTTAAAGAAGGTAAGTTGGAAACTTTCATGGGTTGGATGCAATCAGACGAAGGTATGAGTGTAAGAAAAAGTGTTGCTTATCCTGAAAAAACTATTGGTGCTATGATACCAGATAAAAGTGGGATGTTATTCAAAGTTAATGTTCATAATGAAGCTGGAATGAAAGAATTTGTAACTGGGAATAATCCTACAGCAAAAGCTATCTATGCAGAGTGTGTAGAGAGCGCTCAATTATTTGAGCTTTCTAAAATAGATCTATAAAGGAGAAAATATGAAAAACTATATGGTAACTCACACTTTCAAATCAAAAGAGATGAAAGCAAAATTTAGTGAAACAGTAGCTTCAATGAAAATGGAAGATATTGTTAAATCAATGACAAGTGATAAGGCAGCATGTCAAATGACTTGGAACACTCCAGGTGATACAATGCAAATGTTTTGCTGGTGGAAAGCTAACAGTGAAGCGGATATCAATAATCAATTAGGTCAAATGAATGATTTCTTTGAACCACATAAATTTACTGAGTGTACTGATCAAGTGATGGACTATAACGCTTAAGAGGAAGATTTATGAAAGCAATCTATACAAGAACTATCGGAGTTTATGATGAAAAACTTGGTGAGGCTATGGAAATCTCTAAAGGCTTGGCAAAAGTTAGAAAAAAACATTATCCAGATCATGAAGTTTACTTTTCATTTCAAATTGGTGGAAACCCAAGGACGGTAAGAGAAACACTTGTGGGCGAACAGTTTACTGATAAAGCGTTTGAAAATGATACAAACATGTCAGCTGATCCTGAATTCATTGAACTTCAGAAAAAAATGAAGGGTGTTTTTAAAGAAGGTACAATTCAGGATGAAATGAGAATGGTTTTTAACGATTAGGAGACAAAATGATAGAAAAATTTAATGGGATATTTTATTTAATAATTTATTTAGTTCATTTTATTGGAGTTGGTGTTTACGCATTTCAAACTATTTTTGGCACTAAAAGCTTCATGGAAAGATTTGGTATTGATCCAAGTGGAGCAATAATGATTAGAATGGCAGGAGCATTTATGCTTGCTGTATTTTTAATGTCAATCTATGTAGGTTTTATACGGCCTGGAGGTTTGGAAAATACATGGGGATTCTTAAATTTAGTTTTTATAAATAATTTATGTATTTTTTTATGTAATTTTTATTCTATTAAAATAAATAAAACAGGTGTGAATGAAAAAACTACAAACGAGGGTGTTATTGCACCGTTTGTATTTACAATTATGAGTGCAATTTTATGCTACGGTTTAGCTGATAAAATTTACACCTAATGTCTGGGTTTGCGATATTCAACATAGAGGTAAAAAAACCTGAGGAATATAAAGAGTACGTAGAAAAAGTGAGACCGATTGCTGAAAAATTTGGTGGAGAATATATTGTCAGAGGTGGTGAAACAAAAGTATTAGAAGGAACTTGGGCATATCCTAGAACAGTTGTTATTAAATTTCCAAGTTATGAAAAAGCTTTAGAGTGGTATAACTCTGATGAATACAAACCAATTAAACAAATCCGTTTAGAAAACTCAATTGGTAACGGAATAATAATTAAAGGAGTATAAAATGTCGATATTAAAAAGATATACTGATGCAATAGATAAAAAAGATGAGGCAACTATGAATGAACTTTTGCATGATGATTTTAAATTCACAATGCATAAATCTGGAAATTCTTTAGGAAAAGCTGATGTTATAAAGTGGGCAATGAGTGGAGATATAAATCAAGATAAAACTAGAGTTGTATATGAAAATGATGAGGTGGGTGTACACCATTCTTTTGTTACATTTAATGACGGAAATGTTGAAGCTGTAATGGCGGTTTATAGATATAAAGACGGAAAAATTGTTAGTTTAGAAACTGGCGCTACTCCAATGTCTAAGTAAGTGAAAAAAATTTCATTCATTTTTATTTTTTTCTTATTTTCATCGTCTTTATTGGCTGATGATAATAAAAAAGAAATTGATAAACTATTTGTTCAATTAAAAAGTGCTTTAAGTTTTGAAAATTCAAAAAAAATAGAGGATAAAATTTGGGATCTTTGGACTACTCACCCAACTAAAAATAACCTAACAAAGTTATTAGCTGATGGGTCATCTGCAATGATGGATAATAAACTTGATAGTGCGTATGATAAATTTACTGAAGTGATTGAGCTTGATCCTAATTGGGCAGAGGCTTGGAATAAAAGAGCAACAGTATTATATTTAATGGGTAAATATGAGCTATCACAAGCTGATATTGATAAGGTACTTAAGATAGAAAAAAGACATTTCGGTGCACTAACAGGCCAAGGTTTAGTTCAAACAGCTTTAAAAAACTACGAAAAAGCTATTGATAGTTACATTGAAGCTCATAAAGTTCATCCGTTTATGAAGTCTCCTTTGATTATGATGGAAAAGCTTCAAATTGAATTACAGAAACAAAGTATTTAAAAATGTTTCCAAAAAAATATTCTAACCTTTTATTTATATTAGTTATGGGATTTGGGATGAGTCTTTTAATGACACTAATAATTACTTATATAAATACTGGAATGGATAATGAGTATGTCGACCGTTTTTTTAAAGCATGGTCAGTAAGTCTTCCAATTGCAATAATTGCTGCACTTCTTGTAGGTCCCCCGATTAAAAAATTTGTAGATAAAATTACCAAATAAGAATATCTTTTATTTGTGAGTAACGTTATAGCTTTTCTAATTCTTATACTTGCTGTCATATTAGGAACTGCAGCAAATAGTTTTGCAAAAAGTGCAAATGGTTTCACATTGTTAGTTCCTAGTTTAATTACTGCAATCACAATAATTGGTTGCATGTTTACTCTTTCAATAGTGATGAAAACTATACCTGTTGGTATTACCTACGCATCTTTTGCTGGTTTATGCATAGTAGCGACTTCAATTGTTGGAATATATAAATTCAATCAAGTGCCTGATCTATTCACAATCATTGGTTTAATATTAATTATATCAGGAGTCTTAATTGTTAATCTGCTGGGTAAAACAGGATAATTTATGGCAAATTTATCTGGTTATATCTTTTTAGCTTTAGCGATCCTTCTTGGAATAACTTCAAATGGTTTTTTAAAATCAACTAATGGATTTACAATAATTGGGCCAACTATTTTTTGTATCATATCTATAGTTGCTTGTATTTTTTGTTTATCTAAAGCTATGAATATTATCCCAGTTGGTTTTACATACGCAACATATGGAGGTTTAACGATTACTGCAGTAACACTGTTTGGTGTTTTTAAATATCAGCAAATTCCAAACCTTTACGGGATTATTGGAATAAGTTTAATTATTATTGGTGTAATTCTTTTAAATACTTTGGGTAAAACTAGCTAGAAACTGGTTTTAAAATTTTAAGCATTTTTTTATGTAAATTATTATTAGCTGAGCAAATAATATTTCCGGCTTTCTTGGCATCATCATTTTTCCAAGTCGAGACAATCCCTTTTGCAGCCTCAATAATAGGTATTAAGGCATGAATATCCCAAATTTTATTTCCACATTGAATAACAACATCAAGTTTACCCTCAGCAAAATGAGAATAACTTAAAGCATCCGAGCAGGGAAATTGCATTCTTCTTAAAATTTGAGGAATTTTTTTTTGTTTATTTAATGACAGACTGCCGTGAAAAGCTGCTGACAATTTCATTTTAGAATAAGTTGCTTTTTGGTTTACAAGTATTTTCTTTTTCTTTCCATTTTCTGAAACATACGCGGAATTAAATGAGGTATTAAAATAAAACTTTTTAAGAATTGGAAAGTTTGCAAGACCTACGACTGGGTTACCTTTATAATTTAAAGATATCAAATTACTCCAAGTTGGATTTCCTATCACAAATGATCGAGTTCCATCTATGGGATCTATAACCCATGAATAATCACTTTTAGTTTTTTTATAGCCAAATTCTTCACCTATAATTTGGTGATTTGGAAACCTTTTTTTAATCTCATTTCTAATGAATCGTTCAAAAGCCCTGTCAGCAGTTGTTACAGGGTCATAACCGCTTCTAAGTTTATTCGATACTTTAAAGGGTTTATTTAATCTAGAGTGATAAAATCTAGTTAATTTCTTAGCTAAACTTTCAATGAACTTAGAATAAAGTTTATAATCCGATGATTTTAAAATTTGCACAACGCTCTAATACTATTTTATTACTATTGATTAAAGCAAAATTTTAAATAATGATTTAAAAATACATGAAATTAGAGTTAAAAGATAACAAAGTATTTTTTGAAAATAAGGGTCATAAAAAAGAGATCCACCCATTTTGGCTTAGAGAAAGGGTTAATGGAGAAAACTTTGTTGATAAGTCCACTCAACAAAGATTATTTGACCCAACTCAATTACCAGAAAACATTCAAATCAAAGATTTAAGCTTAAATAGTAATTTTTTAGAAATTAAATTCAATGACGGGGCTTCAACAAAAATTGCTATAGTTGATATTTTTAAAGAATTTTCAAATATTAATGATGTGAAACAAATTGAAAAAATAAAATGGGACTCTTCATTTAGAGATCAAAATACTTTCAAATTCAAAGAAAATTTATTTGAAACAGATGAAATGTACAAGGCCTTGATTAATTTTTATCAATATGGCTTTGTAATTTTTAAAAATGTTCCAACAAAAAATAATTTTATTATAAACTTTGCAAATTCTATAGGAAGTGTGAGACGTACAAACTTTGGTGAATTCTTTAATGTAAAATCAAAACCAAATCCAAATGACTTAGCTTACACCTCTTTGCCTTTGGCTCCTCATACTGATAATCCATATAGAAATCCTGTGCCATGTATTCAAATGCTTCATTGTATAGAAAATGAAGTTACGGGAGGTTTATCAACTCTTGTTGATGGATATACTGTTTCTGAGAAACTTAAAAAAGATTTTCCAGAATATTATAAAATTTTAACTGAAGTAAAAATACGTTTTCAATTTATTGATGAAAGTGTGATTTTAGAGGATTGGGCTGAAATGATACAGTTAGATGAAAACAGCAATTTCAAACAAGTACGTTTTAGTCCAAGATTAGATTTTGTCCCATTAATTGATAAAGAAAAATTAGATTTATTTTATTCTGCAAGAAAGAAAATTTCTGAACTCTATAATTCAGAAAATTTTAGAATAGAATTTAAACTTCTTCCAGGAGATTTGTTAATGATGGATAACTATAGGTTATTGCATGGCAGAACCACTTATGATGCTAATGAGGGAAATCGTTTTCTTCAAGGATGTTATATTGATTATGATAGCACTGAGGGAAGACTTAATCATTTAAAAAGAAAATTTAATTATTAGGATAAATTTTCTATTTGTTTCTCAGCTTCTTTTATTGATTTTTCATAATCTAGAGACATTTGATCAGCACTCACTACCTCTACCTTTTCTATGCCAAAAAAATTTAAGATAAACTTTAACCAAGGAGTAAGAAAATCCTCATTACTATTTAGCTTTGTCCCACCTGAGGTAATGACTAAGTAAGCTTTCTTATTTTTTAGTAACCCTTCCCTTCTTCCATTGGGTTTAAATCTAAAAGTTTCCCCTACTCTTGCCGCAAGGTCTGACCAGGCTTTTAAAGTTGCAGGAGGTCCATAATTATAAATTGGAGCAGAAATGATTATTATATCACTCTCTTTCAATTCTTTTACAAGTGTATCTGAAAGTTTGAACATTTTTTTATGTGTCTCTGTTTGATCTTTTGGATCTATTTTCATTCCTGACTCTGTCAAATTAGACACGAAAACCATTTCATCATTTAGATCTCTATAAATAACTTCATCATCAGGTTTTTTTATTTTATCCAAAAGTTTTTTTGCTAAAGCTCTTGAAGTTGAGCCGTCTTTTCTAGCACTAGAGTCTATTTGATAAATTTTCATATAATGTTATCAACTAAGTTAAGCCATTTTATTTCACTTGGTGATAATGATATACTAAAACATTTAAAAGACTCACCTAAATGACTTGTATTTTTTGGACCTATTATAGCATAAGAGGGAAAATTTTGGTTAATAACCCATGCTAAGGCGATATCGTTAACACTACATCCAAGTTTTCTAGAAAGTTTTTTGGCTCTTTCTTTTCTCTCTAAATTCTCTTTACTAAAAAAACACTCTTTTAATTTTTGGTTAACTTTTTTTCTCAACATCTTTTTCAAAAAACTTTCTTCTATAAAAAAACCTCTGGCTTGACTCGACCAGGAAAAATGTTGGGTCTTTTCTTTTTCTAAAAAATTTAAATATTCATTATTATTTGATGATATGCACCCATCCCATAGTGGTTTCATCATTTTTGCTAGCGATAAATTATTATTAATTATTTCATATGAACTCTTATTGTTATTTTGTGCCCAAATTTTTCCTTTTTTTAATCTTTGGATTCCAATATTAGATGCTCCAAATAATTTGATTAATTTTGCATCTATTAAATCATTTAATGAATCCAAAATCTCATCTACGGGAACATCTATATTATCACGGTGCAAAATAAGAATATCTATGGAATTTAATTTTAGTCTTTCTAAAGAAATGTTTAGTAAATTTTTAATTTCTGATGGTTTTGTTTTTTCATCCCCAACTTTAGAAATTACAACAATTTCTTTTTCATTATTTCTTGATTTAATCCATTTTCCTAAAAATTTTTCTGTCAACCCTTCTTTATAATAAATTGAATTATCAAAAGTATTTCCACCATTTGAAAAATAATAATCCCATAATTTTTCTGCTTGATAATATTCTTTAAAATAATCGTTTCCAATTATTAGTTTAGAAACTTTTTTTTCTAATCTAGGTATAGTTCCAAAATTCATAATAATATTAAAAGTTAAATTATAATTATCCTAACTTTTGTAAAACTGGCAAATATTCAATTAAGTAAAATCCTATTGCTTGTAATTGATTTGTTAATATTAAAATGCCTGTAATTAATAAAATAATTCCACCTATTTTTGACACTAAATTAATATTCTTTCTAAAATTTTTTGAAAAAATAAGGAATCTTTGTATTAAATAACCTGATAAAATAAATGGAATAGCTAATCCAATAGAATAAAAAGATAACAATAATATTCCTTGGCTTAAACTTTCCTCAGTTGCAGCTAAAACTAAAATAGATCCTAAAATAGGTCCAATACATGGTGTCCAACCAAATGCAAATGCCATTCCTATTAATATTGGGCTAAATACACTTTTGTTAATATTTGTTTGAATTCTCTTTTCATAATTTAAAAATTTTAAATTTATTATACCAATTATATGAAGCGATAAGATTATTATAACTAATCCTGCGGCTATTCTTAATTCATAAGAATTCTCTAGAAAAATTTTTCCTAGAAAAGTTGAGGCTGCTCCAAAGGTTATGAAGACTAAAGAAAAACCAACTGTAAATAGAATAATTGGAAATAAACTGATATTTTTTTTATCAACCAGCTCATCTATGGAACTTCCAGAAATATAAGAAATATAACCAGGTATGAGTGGTAAAACGCATGGTGATAAAAAACTTATCAATCCAGCTCCAAATGCAATAATTAATTCAATCATTATTTTTCTTCTACAACTTTCAATTTTTGTTCTCCAAGATTGTCTACTCTTAAAATCATTTCATCACCGTTTTTTAAATAATCTGGTGGATTCATTCCCATCCCCACTCCTGCAGGTGTGCCTGTTGTGATAATATCACCCGGCATTAAAGTTATAAATTGACTGATATGTGAAATTAAAAAATTAAAATTAAATATCATTAAACTGGTATTTCCAGTTTGTCTTCTTTTTCCATTAAGATCTAAAGATAAATTTAAATTAAATAAATTGTCAATTTCATCCTTTGTTACCAAATACGGACCCAATGGACCAAAGGTGTCTCCAGATTTTCCTTTTACCCATTGACCACCTCTATCTTTTTGCCATTCTCTCTCACTTATATCATTACAAATACAATAACCTAATACATGTTTCTGAGCTTCATCCTCTTTAACATATTTAGCTTTACTTCCAATAATCATTGCAATTTCTACTTCGTGATCTAAAGACTTTGAATTTTTCGGTATTACAATATTGTCATTTGGTCCGACAATACAATTTGGAGATTTATTAAAAACTATTGGCTCTTTTGGAGCATTAGAATTTGTTTCCTCAGCATGAGCCTTATAATTTAAACCTATTGCAATAAAATTTGCTGGTTTTATTACACACGGTCCAATTCTCTTGGTGCTTTCAATCAATGGAAGAGAATTTAAATCTAGCTTTTTTATTTTATCTAAATTTTCAAAATTCAAATTTTCCGGTGTAAAATCTTTTAAAATATTTGATAAATTTCGAAAATTATTTTGATTGTCAATAATTGCAGGTATTTCCTTGCCATGCTCACCAACCCTTAAAAGTTTCATCAATTAACCTTTAATACCAAGATGAGTATATTTAATGTTTAGATAATCTTTTATTGCCATTGACCCACCTTCACGTCCATAACCACTCTGTTTAATTCCCCCAAAAGGTGCTTCAGCAATAGCTACCATAGGTGTGTTAACAGCGACTGAACCTGTTTCTAATTGTTCTGACGCAAGATGTGCTGTCTCCATTGAGTTGGTACATACATAACTACACAAACCAAGCTCATGATTATTAGCTCTTTTAATTACATCATCAAAAGATTTGAATGATAACATTGGAACCAATGGCCCAAAAGGCTCTTGTTTCATTATCGTAAAATCATCTTTTACTTCATCAAATATTGTTGGTTCATAATAAAAACCTTTATTAAACCCAGAGGGTCTTTTTCCACCTAGTAAAACTTTTGCACCTTCTTCTTTAGTTTTTTCAACTAATTCCTCAATTTCGTTTAGCCTCTTTTTTGTGGTTAATGGACCTAATTGAGTTGAGGGATCCATACCGTCACCTATTTTCAATTTTTTTGTTTTCTCAATAAATAAATTTACAAATTCATCCTTTTTTCTCTCGTGAATATAAAATCGGTTAGGCGATATACAAACTTGACCATTGTTTCTAAATTTAGCAGCAATTGCCATATCAGCTGCTTTTTTAATATCAGCATCATCAAATACAATAAAAGGTGAATGACCTGACAACTCCATTGTTACTCTTTGAACTTTATCTGCAGCTTGTTTTAATATTAACTTTCCAACTCTCGATGACCCAGTTATAGAAATTTTTTTAACTATATCTGAAGCTATCAATTGTTGAGCGATACTTGGTGGATCACCTGATAAAAGATTCACTACACCCGGTGGGACACCACATTCTCTACATATATCAACCATCTCCATTACAATTCCTGGAGTTATCACATCGGGTTTAACTATAACAGAACAGCCAGCCGCTAATGCAGTTGAAATTTTTCTAGCAGATAATACTGCAGGAAAATTCCAAGGTGTTAATGCTGCAACAACACCAACTGGTTGATAGTAAACATGTACTCTTGTATCCTCAAATCTACTTTCAACAGTTTGTCCATAAATTCTTTTTGTTTCTTCGGCATTCCATTCAAAAATATCTGCAGCGCCTCCTACTTCACCTTTGGCTTCTGCGAAAGGTTTTCCAACTTCTAATGTCATCCATTTAGCAAGCACATCTTGTTTCTCTCTCATTTTGTCTGCTATTTTTCTGATGATATAAGATCTTTGCCAAGGAGCAGTTTTTTTCCAAACTTCTAATCCTTTTGCAGCAGACTTTAATGCTTTATCAACATCCTCAGGTGTAGCTTTAGAGGCTTTTCCCAAAACTTCTTCATTTGCTGGATTAATTACTTCGTAAGTTCCTCCATCTGATGATTTTTGCCATTGACCGTCGATAAATTGTCCAAATTTTTCGTACATAAATTCAATTTAGCATTACTATAAGTTGTGTCTACTATGTAATTTTTACACATTAATTATCTTTGATTAGATGATAATCTTATTAAAAAAAAGGAGTTCAAGATGAAAGCATATATAATGGGTAATTACACTGAAAAAGCTTTTCAGGGATTTTTAAAAGATCCAACAAGTGATAGAAAAGCTGTTGTAGAACAATTAACAAAAGCTATGGGTGGAACAATGCATAGCATGGATATTGTTAGAGGTTCTTATGATTTTGTAGTTGTTACTGACGTTCCAAGTTTTGATGATTTTGCAGCAATTAAATTGGTTGTTGAAGCATCAGGAGCTGTAAAAAACTTAACAATACTTGAGGCAATTGATTTTACAAAAGCTACAACGAAAGCTAGTAAAATTGGTTACAAAGCCCCAGGCCAATAATCTTTTGATATAACTTCCGGCTGCGGACTGGAAGTTATATTAATTTTTTTTTAATTTGTAAGAAAATTTAAGATTTTCATTATTAAATTTTGAAGAATGTTGTTGGATGTAATCATCCATAATTTTTACTTTTTCATCTTCAAATTCAGAAACTTTTCTACTATTTAAATCAACATATAAAGCAAGAACTTCTATTGTTGATGCGAGAAACTTTTTTTCTTTATGTACCATTTCCATTTTATATTGCAGTCTTTTTTTGTCGTGATCAAAATAAACTAAATTAACGTCAACCTCATCATCAACTTTGAGCTCTTGATTGTAGGTAATATTTGACTCTACTATCATAGTGCTTTTGCCAGTTGTTTTTGCTGAGTGCTCTCCCATTTTGAATATATTATTTAAAGTGTCTGCTCCATATTTATCAAAGATCAAAAGATAATATGATACGTTCATATGATCATTATAATCTATCCAATCTTTAATGATTTTTTGAGAACTTAAGTAAACAGACATAAAAAATTAATGAATAATTAATTTTTCTTTGAGTCGTTATCCACAACAAGACAAATCTCAGATTTTGTCAAAAATCTTTTTCCAGTACCATTATCTAATGAAAACATTCCACCAATACCATTAACGGCATCTATTGTTAAATCAGTATGTTTCCATTTTTCATATTGGTCATCGTTCATGTAAAAAGGCACTCCACCAATTTCTCCAAGCTTCACGTCGCTAGAACCAACCATATACTCATTTCTAGGATAACACATTGGTGCACTTCCGTCACAACATCCACCAGACTGGTGAAATAATAGCTCTTCACCGTGTTGAGCTTTAAGCTCTTCAATCAGTTTTAGTGCTGAACTTGTTGCTTTTACTTTCATAAAAAATATGGCCCGTGATTCCTCACGGGCCATTATATATTAGATTGTTTTTAAAAGAAGCCTAATTTCTTCTCACTGTAAGACACGTGAAGATTCTTCACTTGTCTGTAGTGGTTAAGCATCATTTTGTGTGTTTCTCTTCCGATACCAGATTGTTTGTATCCGCCGAATGCAGCATGTGCAGGATAAGCGTGGTAACAGTTAGTCCATACTCTACCAGCTTGTATTTCTCTACCCATTCTGTAAGCGATATTTCCATTTCTAGTCCAAACACCAGCACCTAAACCATAGAGTGTGTCATTAGCAATTTGTAATGCTTCTGCCTCATCTTTAAATTTAGTTACTGATACAACTGGTCCAAAAATTTCTTCTTGGAAGATACGCATTGAGTTATTACCCTCAAAAATAGTTGGTTCAATGTAGTTTCCTTTTTCTAAACCACTATTGATTTTTGCAACATTTCCACCACATAGAACTTTGGCACCTTCTTTCTTACCTAAATCTAGATAAGATTTGATTTTTTCCATTTGTTCTAATGATGCTTGTGCTCCAATCATTGTTTCCATTTTCAAAGGATTGTCTTGTTTTACAGCTTTTGTTCTAGCAATTGCTTTCTCCATGAACTTATCATAGATAGACTCTTGAACTAGTACTCTGCTTGGACAAGTACAAACTTCACCTTGGTTTAATGTGAACATTGCAAAACCTTCTAAGCATTTATCAAAGAAGTCATCATCTTTTGCCATGACGTCTTCAAAGAAAATATTAGGAGATTTTCCACCCAGCTCTAACGTAATTGGTATTAAGTTTTGAGATGCATATTGCATAATCAATCTACCAGTTGTTGTTTCACCAGTGAAAGCAATCTTTTTGATTCTTTTTGATGATGCTAGTGGTTTTCCAGCTTCTAAACCAAAGCCACTTACTACGTTAACTACTCCTGGAGGTAATAAATCTCCAATTAGTTCCATAAGTAACATGATTGATGCTGGTGTTTGCTCAGCTGGTTTTAGCACTACACAGTTTCCTGCTGCTAAAGCTGGAGCAAGTTTCCAAGTTGCCATTAGTAATGGAAAGTTCCATGGTATAATTTGTCCAACTACACCTAGTGGTTCTGGAATGTGATAAGAATATTCACTGTTACTTATTTCAGCAACTGAACCTTCCTCTGCTCTGATTACTCCAGCAAAATATCTCCAATGATCTATTACTAGTGGTAAATCAGCAGCCATACATTCTCTAATTGGCTTACCATTATCTAAACATTCAGCTGTTGCTAATACATTAAGATTTTTCTCAATGACATCTGCAATTTTAAGAAGAATGTTTGATCTTTCCGTAATTGAAGTTTTACCCCAAGTTGGGAAAGCTGCGTGAGCTGCATCTAATGCTGCATCTACGTCTTTTTCATTTGATCGTGCAACTGAACAGATTACTTCATTTGAAATCGGAGATGTATTATCAAAATACTTTCCAGATTTTGGCTCTACAAACTTACCGTTAATGTAGTTCCCGTATTTTGCTTTGAACGGGAATTTTACTTTCAAATGAGAAGTATCTAATACAGATGACACTTTCATAGCTTCTGCACTCATTTTTTTTACTCCTCTTGTTTTTTTTATTGACTTAAGCTTATTATTTTTTCTAGATATTTTAGAACGCTTCTTAGTCGCAGACTTTTTTGTCCTAACTTTTTTTTTCGTTCTTATTTTTTTTCTAGAAGATTTAACCAATTTAGTTTTTTTTTTATTGGTTTTTGGCTTAGCTTTTTTCTTTCTTTTAGTAGCCATAGCCAATTAAACTCGTAAATGAGGGTAGTGTCTATTTTTATAAATTTTATTTACTACTTATAATTGAACAAAATACTATATGTTGTATCTATAGAAAATTAATTAATATTTGTAGATATAATTAATAAAGATTTCTATTTAAAATTAAGTATAAAGGTCTTGCCGATTTGATCCTATTGCGGGCATTAACTGCTAAAACGGAAATCCCATAATAATCAATCTGTAGGCATTTGAACTATATTGTGCGCCTTGCATAAAGCTAAAGCACTAAAAAAGTGAGGATTTTATGGATTTAAATTTTTTCAAACAAACAAGAATTTTAGATGGTGGTATGGGCCAGGAATTACTTGCAAGAGGTATGGAGCCTAATGGAACTTTGTGGAGTGCAAATGCGTTACTTCATGAAAAATATCATCAGTTATTATTGGATACACATTTAGACTTTATCAAGTCTGGTGCTGAGGTAATTGTAACGACTACATTCACAACTAGAAAGATAAGATTAAAAGATAATAATGTTGAAGATAAATACGAGTATTTAAATATTAAAGCCGGTGAAATAGCTCAAAAAGCAAAAAAAAAATATCCTAAAACTCTTATTGCTGGTGGATTGCCACCTCAATATTTAACTTATGAGGCCGATACAAGATCAGAAAAAGAAATAGAAGATAATTTTTATAGTCAAGCAAAACTATTAAACCCATATATTGATTTTTTCTATTTTGATGTCTTAAGCAGTGTAAGAGAATTAAAAATTGCTATAGAAAGTATAAAAGAATTTAATAAACCATATTTAATTGGAGCTCATATATCAGAGGGTACAAATTTACCTAGTGGTGAAAAAATTTCTGAAATTTTTAACAAAATTAATCATGAAAAATTACTAGGAATAATTTTATCATGCATTTCCCCAGAAAATTATGATTTAAATCTTAAAGAAATAAAAAGCTTAAATATTCCATTTGGTTTCAAACTAAATGGTTTTGTGAGAACTAATCCAAAACCAAATTATACTGGAGCGTACAATAAAAGCAAAACAGGAAATCCAAATGAATTTCTTGGGGTAAGAAAAGATTTAACTCCAGAAAAAATGCTAGAATTTGCAAAAAAATTCAAAGATGCAGGAGCTACAATTATTGGTGGTTGTTGTGAAACTACACCTTTACATATTAAAGCTTTTTCTAAACTTAAGTAGTTTTTTTGTAATCAGCTTTTCTTACAAAATAAATTCCAACTGAAACAGCAATTAAAGAAATTAATACTTTTGTGGTAATTAATTCTTTTAAAAATATATAACTTAAAATTGTTCCAAAAATTGGAATTAGATATGAAACTTGTGATTGGAAAATTAAACCATTATTAACTAAAATTCTAAATCGTAACAACCAAGCAATACCTGTTGAAACAAGACCTAAATAAATAACAGAAATTGTCGAGTCTAATCTTGGTGTTAAATTCCAAGGCTGTTCTATAAAACTGACGAGTGGTATCAAAATAATTGTAGCCCAAATTAATATAGATCCTGTTACGTTTTCATTTTTTTTCTTACTAATTTTTAAAGTTAGTACACCACCAATTACATAACAAGTTGAGCCTAAAAGAATTAATAAAGCAGATAAAAAATTATTTTCATCGATTAACAAATTATCTGAAAATAAATACAGTATTCCTGAAAACCCTATTAAAATTCCAAATGTTTTAATAAAATTAAACTTTTCATTTGTCGTATAAAAATGACCTAGAACAGTTGAGCTTAAAGGTGTTGTTGACATTAAAATTGCTGCTAAGTTACTTTGAACTGATTGAACTCCATAAGCAATCAAATAAAAAGGTGCTACTAGGTTTATAAATCCAATCATAGCAAACCAATGCCAATCTTTCGAGAATGCTTCTATTTTTATATTTTTATAATAACAAAGTAATAAAACTGGAATAGCTCCAAAAAAAACTCTTAAAAATGCGATGGTAACTGGACCATATGAGTATGTTGCAATTTTAATATTAAAAAAGGCAGAAGCCCAAATTAATGCAAGCAAAATTAATAAAAGATAATCTGTAATTTTAGCTTGTCTCATTCGGTAATCTCTTCAGTAATTCCATTTGTAATTTTTTTTAAATTTGTAAAATCTATTTTAAATACACAGTTTGGATGACCAGCAGCAGCAAACAACAAATTAAATCTACTTAAAGATTTATCTATTAAAATTTCAATTTTTTTTAAATGACCAATGGGTGAAACTCCTCCAATTGTATAACCTGTAATATTTTTTACATCTTCAGCTGAAGCCATAGATGCATCCTTTATTTTAAGTGCCTTCTTAATCCTGTTTAATGACGCCCTTTTATCACCTGCAACCAAGCATAAGGTATAACTATTCTCAGTTTTAAAGAGTAAACTTTTTACAATTGCTCCTACCTCACAACCTAAAGATGAAGCTGCCTCAAGGGCAGTCCTGGCAGAGGTTTCTAAAACAATTATATTTTGAGATTCATCAAAATCTTTGAGGATTTTTTCAACTCTTTGAACTGGCTCTTTGTCTAATAAACTCATTATTCAACTTTTAATTGTTAGTCAATTTGCACATTACCTATTAAACTTATGTAAAAAATGCATAGGTGATATCAATTAAAAGAGCATTATCTATCAGTCTTTTTTTGTTATTACAACGTCCAGAATTATAAAGGAGAGATTATGAGTTCAAGTAATGTATTAAAGACTATTAAAGATAAAGATATTGAATACGTAGATCTAAGATTTACCGATCCTAGAGGTAAACTTCAACATGTAACGATGGATGCCAAAATGGTGGATGAAGATATGTTGAATGAAGGAATTTTTTTTGACGGTTCTTCTATAGCTGGCTGGAAAGCTATTAATGAATCTGACATGATCCTTAAGCCAGATAATTCTAGAGCGATAGTAGATCCATTCACATCTCATAATACATTAAATCTTTTTTGCGATGTTTTAGATGCAATTAAAAAGGATCCTTATGAAAGAGATCCTAGAGGAACAGCTAAAAAAGCTGAGGCTTACTTAAAAAGTTCAGGAATTGGAGATAAAGCATTTTTTGGTCCAGAAGCTGAATTTTTTGTTTTTGATGACGTAAGATTCAAAAATGACATGAATGAAACCGGATTTAAAATAGATAGTAAGGAAGGTCCTTACAATTCAGGAAGAGAATACGAAAACGGTAACATGGGTCACAGACCAGGAATTAAAGGTGGTTATTTCCCTGTTCCGCCTGTTGATAGTGAACAAGATATGAGGAGTGAATATCTAAAAGCTATGAAGGAAATGGGAATTAAAGTTGAAAAACATCACCATGAAGTTGCACCTAGTCAACACGAACTTGGAATGTATTTTGGAACTCTTGTAGATCAAGCGGATAACTTACAGCTATATAAATACGCTGTTCACATGGTTTCTAACTCATTTGGTAAGACTGCTACTTTTATGCCCAAACCAGTTAAAGGTGACAATGGTTCAGGTATGCACGTTCACCAATCGATTTGGAAAGGTGATACTGCATTATTTTCTGGTGATAAATATGCGGGCTTATCTGATACAGCATTACACTATATAGGTGGAATTTTAAAACATGCAAAAGCAATAAATGCTTTTTCTAATGCTACGACGAATAGTTACAAAAGACTAATTCCAGGATTTGAAGCTCCAGTTTTATTAGCTTATTCAGCTAGAAACAGATCAGCATCTTGCAGAATTCCAATAACTTTAAGTAAAAAAGCAGCTAGATGTGAAATTAGATTTGGTGATGCTGCTGGTAATCCATATTTAACTTTCTCTGCAATGTTAATGGCTGGTTTAGATGGAATTAAGAATAAAATTGATCCAGGTAAATCATTTGATAAAGATCTTTATGCTTTATCAGAAGATGAAGTTAAGAAAATTCCAACTGTTTGTGGATCTTTAAGAGAAGCAATGGAAAGTCTTGATAAAGACAGAGATTTCTTAAAACAAGGTAATGTATTTACTGATGATCAAATAGATGCTTATATTGCATTGAAGTTTGAAGAAATACACAATTTTGAACACACACCTCATCCGATAGAGTTTGAGATGTATTACAGTTGTTAATTTTTATTGTCGGGTTTTAGCAATTTTGTTTTTGCCAGAACCTTTTTTAACAATGTAATCAAGTGTTCCATTTGCTCCAGTATCAACAGACTTTATAAGAGATCTTAAAAAAGTTTTTCTTTTCTCTTTTCTGTCTTCGCTGTTTTGCAAATTTCTGATTTCAAAGACATTCATAGGTAGATACTATCAATCTATGCGTTTATTGCAACCCTGGTATGTTCAAAATGGGATTATACTTTAAAAGACTCTCCGCAACCACAACGCTCAGTTTCATTAGGATTATTGAAGACAAATGACGATGAAAAATCCTCTTTTTTATAATCCATTTCAGTGCCTAAAAGATACATAACTGCCGCCGAATCAATATAAACTTTTACTCCTTTATCTTCGATCAACTCATCATTAGGATTTATCTCTTTTGAATATTCCATTACGTATGACATGCCTGCACAACCACCTGATTTTACAGAAACTCTCACACCTATCGCATTTTTTTCAGCGTTAGACATTATTTCTTTAATTCTTAAAGCTGCATTATCACTTAATTTAATAATAGGGTTCATTATAAATTTAACTCCAATTTAGCTGCATCTGACATCATATCTTTATTCCAAGGAGGGTCCCAAACCAATTCAAGATTTACATCATCTATTCCCTCTACTTGCATTGCACCCTCTTTTACCTCTTTTGGTAAACTTTCTGCAACGGGACAATTCGGTGTAGTTAATGTCATCTTAATTTCAGCCTTGCGACCATCAACCTGTATATCATAAATTAAACCAAGTTCATATATGTTAACCGGTAATTCAGGATCATAAATTTTTCTTATTTCTTCAATTATTTTGTTTTTTACATCCATAATTAATTTTCTGTGGTTATTTCTTTCCCATCATTTTCCATTGCAGAAACCAAAGTGTGCCATGATAAGGTAGCACATTTAACTCTCATTGGATATTGTTTAACACCTGATAAACACATCAATTTCGTTTTATCGTCCTCTTTTAAAATATTATTTTTAAGTTCAGGATTTTCTTTAATCATTCCTAAAAAATCCTCAATTATTTCTTTAGCTTCATTATCACTTTTGCCTTTAATCAAATCAGTCATTATTGAAGCTGATGCCATTGATATTGCACATCCACTTCCTTCGAAAGAAATATCTTCTACTTTTCTTTGGTCATTTAATTTAAGATATACATGTACGTTATCTCCGCATAATGGATTATTGCCTTTTGCATCCTTATTAAAATTTTCTGTTTTTCCTAAATTTCTAGGGTTCTTTCCATGCTCTAAAATTATTTCTTGATATAATTCTTTTAAGTTCATTTTAAATCAAAAATTTTTTTACAATTATTAATACCTTCGTTTAATTTATCTAAATCATCTTTAGTGTTATAAACTCCTAATGATGCTCGCGCACTTGCGGGTATACCTAATTTGTCATGAAGTATTTGACAACAATGATGACCCGCTCTTATAGCAACTCCAGTTTCATCCAGAATAGTTGCAATGTCATGTGGATGAACTCCTTCTACAGTAAAAGATAGAACTCCACCTCGCTCTTTTGGATTTCCAATTAGTTTCACAGAATTATTCTTTTTTAAAATTTCTTGACCATATTCTATTAATTCTTTTTCATATTTAATAATATTATCAATTCCAATACTTTCTAAAAATTTTATTGATTGATCAAACGCGATGACTTGAGCTGTAGCCATTGTTCCAGCTTCATACTTATTTGGAAGTTCACCATAAGAAATTCTATCTTTTTTAACTTCATTTATCATTCCTCCACCTCCTTGGTACGGTGGAAGTTGCTCTAACCATTTCTTTTTTCCATACAAAACTCCAAGTCCTGTCGGGCCATACATTTTGTGACATGATATTGCATAAAAATCACAATCCAGGTCTTGCATATCTAATTTTAAATGTGGTCCTCCCTGACATCCATCTACTACAACAACTATGCCCTTCGAATGTGCTAATTGGGTTATCTCTTTGATTGGTAAAACTGCACCAGTGACATTGGATAAATGAGTTATTGCAATTACTTTAGTTTTATCTGTAATTTCTTTTTCTATATTTTCGATTGGAATATCTCCATCTTCATTTATCTCTGCAAACTTTATTTTTATATTTTTGGATTTTCTCAAAAAATGCCATGGAACATAATTTGAGTGATGTTCTAGCTCTGTGATTAAAATTTCGTCATTTGGCTCCAAGATCGCTTGACCTAAAGTGTTAGCGACCAAATTTAAAGCCTCTGTAGCACCTTTAGTAAATACAATTTCATTTTTATCTTTCGCATTTATATATTTTTGAACAGAAGTTCTTGTATTTTCATATAAATTAGTAGCTGCAACAGCTAAATAATGTATGCTTCTGCCTACATTTGAAAACTGTTTAGAGTAAAAATCATTTATTCTATCTAAAACTACCTTAGGTTTTTGAGATGAATTAGCGCTATCTAGGTAAACTAAATCGTTGTTCTGAATTTTTTCATCAAAAATCGGAAACTCTTTTCTAATGTTATTTATGTTCATTGTTTTAATCCAATAATATTTGTAATTAAGTTTTTTATTTCTACGTCTGTAATCTTTTCAACAACATCCATTAAAAACCCATTTATCAGAAGTTCTTTTGACTGTTGATAATTCAAACCACGAGACATTAAGTAAAAAATTGAATTTTCATCTAAGCTGCCAGATGCTGATCCGTGAGAACATTTTACATCATCAGCATAAATTTCTAATTCTGGTTTTGCATTAAACTCTGATGTCTCATCAAGCAGTATTGCTTTACTCAATTGATATCCATCAGTTTTTTGAGCTTTTGAGTTTACAAATATTCTTCCTTGATATGCAGATTTTGTATTTTTTCCAAGAACACTTTTAACAAGCTGATAACTTTTTGTGTTTTCCACTAAATGATTTATTGTAGTTCTAATTTCGTGTTGTTGATTTTCCTTTAAGGAAAAAATACCATTAATAAATGCTGATGAATACTCACCATTCAAATTACAATTAATCTCATTTTTAAAATAATCTGAACCAGCAGATAATATAAATGTTTCTGAAACACTGTTATTGTCCTGTTCAATATTGTTAAGAGAGTATTTTAAATTATTATTAATAAATTTATCAATTTTATAGTTTTTAAGTATTGAGTTTTTTTCTAAATTGAAGTTGTAAAAAATATTAATAAAGTTTTTTGCTGTGTTATTAGAAAAATAATCAATAAGCTTTAAACAACTATTTTCACCTAATTCGAAATCTAATCTCAAATTGATATTAGTTGACTTTATTTCATCATTTATTGAATGATAAACTATCAAAGGTTTTTTTAGAGAATAATTTTTTTTAATTAAAATTTTAAAAACTTTATCAGTAAATGCACTATTCAAATCAATTAATGAATTTTCATAATCAAATGATATATCTTTTTTAGTTTCATCAATTATTTCAATTTTATTTTGGTCTTCAAAGTTAAAATCAATCTTTTCGATCCTTCCATTTATAAAAATAATTTTATTATGCTCCAAACCATCAACAAAAATTGATGGATCAATTTTATTAGATTGTGAATAATCATTGAAATAACTTAAATTGCTAATATTCTTTTTAATGATCTGGCTAATATCTAAAAATTTCCAATCTTCTTGCTTTCTATTTGGAAAACCCTTTTTTATGAAATTATTTAAAAAATTTTTTTTAAACTGGATTTCTTCATTAGAAAATTTTGAAGTTTTTACTAATTTATCAAAGTCTGACTGTAATTGCTCGCTCATTTAATTAAAACTTTCGTATCCTTTTTTTTCTAATTCGATTGCTAATTCTGGGCCACCAGATCTTATTATCTTTCCATTCATTAAAACGTGAACAAAATCAGGTTTAATGTAATCTAATAATCTTTGATAATGAGTTATTATTAAAAAAGAATTATCCTTATTTCTTAAAGTATTAACTCCATCTGCTACTGTTTTAAGCGCATCTATGTCTAGGCCTGAGTCTGTCTCATCTAAAATGGATAATTTTGGGGCTAACATAGACATTTGCAGAATTTCATTTTTCTTTTTTTCTCCACCTGAAAATCCAACATTTAATTGTCTATTTAGTTTTTCTTCGTCAAATTTTAATTCTTTAGCTTTCTCTTTAACAAGTTTTAGAAATTCAATTGCATCTAATTCTTTTTCGCCTCTTGCTTTTCTAATTGCATTTAAAGATGTTTTTAAAAAAATATTTGTATTAACGCCTGGAATTTCTAATGGGTATTGGAAAGCCAAAAATATTCCTTTGTGCGCTCTTTCTTCGGTTTCAAGATCAAATAAATTTTTATTTTCAAAAAGGATTTTGCCTGATACCTGGTATCCTTTTTTTCCTGACAGAATGTTAGATAATGTGCTTTTTCCTGATCCGTTTGGACCCATAATTGCATGAACTTCGCCAGGATTTATATTTAATGAAAAACCCTTTAAAATTGATTTATTTTCAACATTTGCGTTTAAATTACTTATTTTAAGCATTAACCAACACTCCCCTCTAAGCTAATACCTACAAGTTTCTGAGCCTCAACTGCAAACTCCATTGGTAATTGTTGTAATACTTCCTTACAAAAACCATTAACAATTAATCCCACAGCCTCCTCAGGGTTAAGTCCCCTTTGTTGGCAATAATGTAATTGTGCCTCACTTATTTTTGATGTCGTAGCTTCATGAGCAATATTGGAGTCAAAATTTTTATTTTTGATATATGGAACTGTATGTGCACCACATTTATTTCCCATTAATAAAGAGTCACATTGTGTATAGTTACTAGAGTTTTTAGCTTTTGAATTAATATCTACTAAACCTCTGTAAGTCATATCAGAGAATCCAGCACTTATTCCTTTTGAAATAATTTTACTTTTAGTATTTTTTCCTAAATGAATCATCTTTGTTCCAGTGTCTGCTTTTTGATGATTGTTGGTAATTGCTATAGAATAAAACTCACCAATTGAATTATCGCCTTTTAAAATACAGCTTGGGTATTTCCAAGTTATAGCTGAACCTGTTTCAACTTGAGTCCAAGAAATCTTAGAATTATTCCCTTTGCACAATCCTCTTTTAGTTACAAAGTTATAAATTCCTCCTTTGCCATTTTCATCACCAGGATACCAATTTTGCACTGTTGAATATTTTATTTCGGCATCGTCTAAAGCAATCAATTCGACATTTGCTGCGTGTAATTGATTTTCATCTCTCATGGGAGCAGTGCATCCCTCAAGATAACTCACGTAGCTTCCTTTATCAGCAATAATTAATGTTCTTTCAAACTGCCCTGTCTCTGATGCATTTATTCTGAAATAAGTTGATAATTCCATAGGACACTTAACACCCTCGGGAATATAGACAAATGATCCATCTGTAAAAACAGCAGAGTTTAGTGTTGCAAAGAAATGATCAGTTACTGGTATAACTGTACCTAAATATTTTTTTACAAGATCAGGGTGTTTTTGAATTGCCTCTGACATTGAACAAAAAATTATTCCATGTTTAGTCAGTTCACCTTTAAAAGTAGTGGCAACTGAAACAGAGTCGAATACGGCATCTACAGCAATTCCATTTAATCTTGCTTGCTCTTGTAATGGAATTCCGAGTTTTTTATATGTCTCCAAGAGTTTAGGATCAAGTTCATCTAAACTTTTTGGCTTATCCTTCATGCTTTTTGGTGCTGAATAATAATATAAATCTTGATAATCAATTTTTGGATATTTTGGTTTTTGCCAGTTAGGCTCTTTTAAAAGTTTTAATCGTTCATAAGCCTTTAATCTAAATTCTAACATCCAATTTGGTTCTTTTTTAATATTAGAAATAAACTTGATTACATCCTCATTTAATCCTTTTGGGGCTTTAATATTTTCAATATCAGTAGTAAAACCGTATTTATAATCTTTTAATTTTTCTATATCTTTTTCTCTAGTATCCATTTTTAAATTCTTCTCTCGGTGTTATCTTGAACAAGATCTTCTAGACTCTTTTTTTCAAAAAAATCATTAATATGATTTTCAAGTTCATCCCATAAGTTATGAGTTAAACATTTTGTAGATTTACCGTTACAGCCTTTTTTTGACTCTTTTTTACATTGAACAGTTTTAATTTTTTCATCAACAGCATCAAAAATATTTGTAAGTTTGATCTCTTTAGCTTTTTTATTTAAAACATAGCCACCTTGATTTCCTCTAACACTTTGAACAATCTCTTTTTTTCTAAGTTTAGAAAAAATTTGCTCTAAGTAATCAAGCGAAATACCTTGTCTAAGCGAGATGTCTCTTAGAGATACTGGGTTAATATTGTTAAATCTTGCCAGATCCACTAAAGCCATTACCGCATATCTGCCTTTAGATGTTAATTTCATAAAACCTTTATTTTACAGGGGTATATATAAACCCGACTAAAATAGTCAAGTATCTAACAGAAAAAAACACTAACATTTTGTCACGTACATGTGTTAAACGTAATTTTTTTTTGAGAATAATTATCAATATCAATTATGGATAATAAAATTTTAGAAATATTCATACCTGGTCCTGCCGGAAGACTCGAGGCAAAATATTTTAAAAGTAAAAAAAGTACTTCACCAATTGCTTTAGTACTACAACCTCATCCGCAATATGGAGGAACAATGAACAACAAAGTTGTTGTAGAAACTTTTCATACTTTTATGGAAAATGATTTTTCCGTATGTCGAGTAAATTTTAGAGGTGTTGGTAAAAGTGATGGAGAATTTGATAATGGTCAAGGAGAATTGGCAGATGCAGCTGCTGCACTAGATTGGTTAGAAAGAGAAAATTTTGATAACTCACAATGTTGGGTATCGGGCTTCTCTTTTGGATCATTAATTGCAATGCAATTATTAATGAGAAGACCTGAGATAAATAGATTCATTGCAATTTCACCTCAGCCAAATGTTTACGATTTTTCTTTTTTATCGCCATGTCCTTCATCAGGTTTAATGGTGCATGGAAAAAAGGATGAATTAGTTCCTTTTGAATTTATCAAAGATTTAGATAACAAACTAAGTGCACAAAAAGGTATTAAAGTTGAATTTGAAACTATCCCAGGCGCTAATCATTTTTTTTCAAAAAACGAATCTGAATTAACAAAATGTATTTCTAAATATATAAAAAAAGAGACAGCTCTTTATTAAAAATTTCGAAAGACTTCACCGCCCGATACAGCCTTTTTACATCTTGTAGTGCTTGGAAATGAGATAGGTAATTTCAAGTACGATCTTATAGCTAGATACGCAAAAGCTTGTGACTCAATAAAATTTCCATCAAAATTATAATCATCTATATCCTTTATAATTATATTTTTTTTTGCTAAATAATTTTCAATCGATTGCATCAAAGATTTATTTTTTCTTCCACCTCCACAGAATATATATTGATGTGGAATTATATTATTTTGTTTATTAATTTTCCTTAAACCATCAGCAATTAGATAAGCAGTAAATTTTGTTAAAGTCGCACACCCATCCTCAAATGATAAACCTTTTACAAATGATATGTCAAAATCTTTTACATCCAATGACGTTTCGTAAGATTTAAATTCAAAATTATCTATTGCTTGATTTAAAATTAAATCATCAACTCTTCCAATATTTGCATAATTTCCATCTTTATCAAATTTTAAATCTTTATTATTTCTTACCCAGCCATCTATCAAACAGTTTCCTGGGCCCACATCATAAGCAAAAAAATTTATTGTATCATTGAGATTTTGTTTGATTTGAGTGATATTTGTAATACCTCCAATATTAATTATGTTTATTGGCAATTTGAGCTTAAAATTTTTTTGTATAATTTTTGTAATCAAACTATGAAATATTGGTGTAAGCGGAGCGCCCTGGCCTCCATGATTTAGATCATTTTGTCTAAAATTATTGATTACAGTTTTTTTAAATAAACTAGATAAAAGTTTTCCATCTCCTAACTGTTTTGAAATTCGAATTTTTGGGTCATGAAACACTGTTTGGCCGTGGAAACCAATTAAATCAATATCTTCATTGATATCTCTTATAACTTCATTTATTGACTGACTGTTGAATAATGTAAATTTTTTTTCTACATCATTGATCTCTTTAGAATAAGTTTTTAAGTCTGTAGAATTGCTGATTTTATCTCTTAAGCTAATTAATTGCTTGTAAAGTCCATCATCAAATTCCTTATAAGTATTATAAATACTAGAAAATTGATCATTACCATCAGATTTTATAACAGATAAATCCACTCCATCCATTGATGTACCGCTCATCAAACCTATTGAGGTAAATATCTTTTTTTTCATTATTATTTTTTTTTAACAAAATTTGTATATTGTAGAATTATACGCTTATGAATAAATTTTTAAAAGAATTTAAAGAAAGAGGTTACTTTTATCAATGTACTGATGAAAATGAGCTATCTTCTTTATTAGATAAAAAAAAGATAAAAGCCTACATTGGTTTTGATTGTACAGCTGAAAGTTTACATGTTGGTAGCCTCCTACAAATTATGTGTTTACGAATGCTTCAAAAACATGGGCACCAACCAATAGTATTATTAGGTGGGGGAACTACAAGAATTGGAGACCCATCTGGTAAAGATAAAACACGAAAAATTTTAAATGAAGATGAAATTGAAAAGAATTCTAAAAACATTGAAAGAATTTTAAAAAAATTTTTAGATACAAATGATAAAAACGTAAAACCAATATTTGTTAATAACTACGAGTGGCTCAAAGGTTTAAATTACATCTCATTTTTAAGAGATATTGGAAAACATTTTACTATAAATAAAATGTTAACATTTGAAAGTGTTAAGACAAGATTGGATAGAGAACAATCTCTAAGTTATATGGAATTTAATTATATGATTTTACAAGCTTATGATTTTTTAGAACTTAATAAAAAAGAAAATTGTGCGTTACAAATTGGTGGATCTGATCAATGGGGTAATATAGTAAATGGTGTAGATTTAATAAAAAGACATTCCAATAAACAAACATATGGTTTAACAACTCCTTTAATCACTTTAGCGACTGGTGCTAAAATGGGAAAAACTGAAAATGGAGCAATATGGTTAGATAAAAAATTTTTGTCACCATATGATTATTGGCAATTTTGGAGAAATATAGATGATAGAGATGTAGCAAAATTCATGAAATTTTTCACAGATTTAAGTGTTAATGAAATAGAAAAAATCAAAGACAAAAATATTAATGAGCAAAAAATTATTTTAGCAAATCAAACCACTTCTATGCTCCATGGTGAGCAAGAGGCAAAAAAAAGTGAAGAAACAGCAAAAAAAACTTTTTCAGAAAATTCAATGGGCTCTGCACTACCTTCTATTGCAATTAAAAAAAATCAATTAAATGAGAAGTTAACTATTATTGATTTAGTAATTCTTTCCAAGTTAGAAAAATCTAAAAGCGAGATTAGAAGATTGATTAAAGGCAGCGGTGTCAAAATTAACAATCAAGTTATCAATGATGAAAAGCTAATAATCAGTGAAAAATTATTTGAAAATAACACAATCAAACTATCCTTGGGGAAAAAAAGACATATCAAAGTTGAAATAAGCTAATTTTTTTTTATTTTTTCAAGAGTTCTAGTAATAAATCTTGGTGTAAGAGTTTTAACAGGATTTACAGTTGTTTTTAATTTTTTTGGTGGACCTTTAATTTTAAAACTCACACCAAAAACACCCTCTCCAACTTTTTTTCCTACTAAAATATCTCCGAGAAGAGGAATTGAGGATATGGTTCTGTTGATTGTCGTTGCTGGTACCATCGTTCCTCTAAGACTAACTAAATCATCACTTTCAATGTATCCTTCCATTAATAAAGAAATAGCAGGGCCGATGGCATACAGTTCCTCTATTTTCATCAACTTATCCTTGTTTGAAAATTTCATCTCAAAATCTGTAAATCTTATTCCCTCACCAGTTAACAGGTCAGCGATACCTTGAAGAGATGCTAATGTTAATAATTTTGCTAAAGCTGGTACCTCCTGTACTTTAAAATTATCAATCATTAATTTTGAATTAGAAACATTGTTTTGCTTAACAGAGTGAAAATTTAAATTACCTTCTTCGAAACCTTTTATAAATTTGTATCTATTCACAAAAGGCTTAGCTAAATCAGAATAAAGAGTAATAATTTTTTCATTTGAAGTTGATCTAATAGTGAAATTAATCTTCTTATTATTAGAAAAATCTCCTAGTAAATTAGCATTGATTACTTCACTGTCGTTGAATGTTAAATATCCGTTTAAATCCTCTATTAAATGATCTTTATCAAGAAAAGTCTCTTTTATTTTTATATTTAGTTTAAAATTTTTTGAAAAAATTTTTTTACTTTCTGAATTTTTATCAGCTTTCAATAAATCATCTATAATTTTAGTGGCATTAAAACTCTTGGATTCTAGTAAATAATTTTTATCTTTTTTTTTGATAGATAACTCATTTTTTAATAGGTCATTATCAAAATAATCTAAATTTATCATACTTATAGATTTAATTTTATATTTATTTGATAAAAATAAATTTTTGAATTCAAATTTATTATTTTTTTCTTTTATTGAGATATTTTTTAAATTGATTTCATTAGATAAAAGATTTTTAACTCCGAGAATAACAATTCTCAATTTATCATCTTGGTTTTTTTTATAATTCAAAAAGTTAAGATGAAATGGATTTTTTTTGATTTCTAATGAAGTGTCGAATTGTAGTTTTGTTTTTGATTTCAAAAAGTTATAATTAATATTATCTTTTTCTTTTTGGATAAGAATATTTCCATTGCCTTTAATACTTAGTAGATCTTTTTTATATTCAATTTGTATTTGATGATCTGATAACTCAATTATCTCATTTAATTCTGGAAAAAAATCTTTCAAATTTTTTGAACTCGCAATTTTAGAATTTTTTAAGCTCATAAAAGAATTTATTTTTAAATCATCTATCTTATATTTGTTATTTATTTTAAATGAAAAATTATTTTCTAAATCTAACTCAGCAGACTCAAACTTTACATTTGAAAGGTTGTCATTTAACAATTGATTTATATTTTTATTATCTAAAACTAAATTTTTGTTCTCGTTTTTACCTGATATCAAAAATTCATTTTTTTGTTTAATTAAAATTAATTCTGGAAACTTTAAATCATTATTATCATATGATAAATTTATATCTTTAAATTCAAATTCGTTATTTTGAAGACTAAAAATAAAATTTATTTTTGATAAATTTATTTTTTTAAAAGCCTTAACTTCACCATCTTTTACAAATCCTTTTATAATAAAATCATCTCTGATATTACCTTTTTGATCAAATTTAATATTTATATCTGCTATCAAATATCCCTTTTTCACAAACTTTTCTAATATGAATATTTGCGGATTATCTTGAATTGATCTTATAAATGAAATTAAGTTCTTTATCTCTATAGTCCTGGTATTTATATCTAATTCAGACAACGAAAATTTTTTATTTATGAATGTCTTTATATCAATATTTGATTTGATACTTTCTAGTTTAATTAATTTTTTTTTATTCTTAAGATTGGCCCCAATGGTTTTTAAAACTAATTTAAATTTAAAAGGGTCTAAAATAATACTAATTTTATCTAACTCTAATTCTAATTGATTGTTAATTTTTTTAACTTCTTTAGATATTTGATCATTAAAAGCATTTGTTTTTATGCCGATGGTGCTTAGGTAAGTAATAAAACCAAAGATTAATAATAATATGAAGATTAAAAATCTAAAAATTATTTTTTTCATCTAATTTGATATAAAGATTTCTCTAAAAAAGCATCGATGTCACCATCTAAAACTTTATCTGGACTTGTGCTTTCGAAATTAGTCCTATTATCTTTAACTAATCTGTAAGGTTGAAGTACATATGATCTAATTTGATGACCCCACCCTATGTCAGATTTAGAAGCTTCGTTACTTTGATTTTCTTCATCTTTTTTTTTCATTTCAAAATCATAAAGTCTTGCTCTGAGCATATTCATACATGTTTCTTTATTTTTATGTTGAGACCTCTCGTTTTGACATTGTACGACTATTTTTGATGGGATATGAGTTATTCTAACAGCACTGTCAGTTGTGTTAACATGTTGTCCACCAGCGCCACTTGAGCGATAGGTGTCAATTCTTAAGTCCTTATCCAGTATTTCTATATTCAAGTTTTCATCGACGACCGGATAAACCCAAATACTTGCAAAGCTTGTGTGTCTTCTTGCTCCAGAGTCAAAGGGAGATATTCTTACAAGTCGGTGAATTCCAGACTCTTTTTTTAGCCAACCAAACACATAATCCCCCTCAATTTTTATAGTTGAAGATTTAATTCCTGCTTCTTCACCTTTGTGTTCACTTATTAAATTACACTTATAATTCTTACCATCTGACCACTTCATATACATTCTTCTTAACATATTGGCCCAGTCTTGACTTTCAGTGCCACCAGCACCTGCGTGAATTTCTACATAACAATTAAATGAATCTGCCTCCTTAGATAAAAAACATTTTATTTCATTACTCTTAACTTTTAATCTCAATTCTCTAATATTTTCCATAACTTCTTTTTTTACATTAAGATTATTCTCATCTGTAGCCAAAGTATAAAGGTCATCTAAATCTTTAAGTTGAGTAGCTGAGTCTTTAAATGAATTTAGTAAATCTTCAAAAAGTTTTTTTTCTTTAATAGTTTTCTGAGAATCTGACTTATTTTGCCAAAAATTGGCACTAAGCATTTTTTTCTCTAGATTATCCAGTTTTGAGTAAATCTTATTTTTTTCAAAGATACTCCTTTACTCTGTGGTTAATTTTTTCAATTTCTTTTTTTAGATCTAAATATTTATCGTCCATTAATAAAACTTTAATATATTATTTGTATCGATTCTATTATTATTAGAATACATTACTTTTCCATTTAAAACATTTTTACTTTTATAAGATTCAATAATTGTATTTTTTGAATTAAATTTAGCCTTTTCTCCAGTTAACGGATCAACTACCATCAGTGTCATATTTTCAGGCACCTTAAATGGCCTTGCTTCAGATTTTTTAACTGATTTTTCAATAAATTCTCTAAAAATAGGTAATGCAGCTTTTGAGCCAGTTTCAAATTTACCTAATGGTTTTGGATTATCCATCCCAACATAAACTCCAACCACTAGATTTGATGTAAAACCAATAAACCATGCATCCGTATTTTCATTTGTTGTTCCAGTTTTTCCAGCGAGATTTAATTGTAAATCTCTTAATTTTTTACCAGTCCCTCTTTTTATGACTCCCTCTAAAATTGTTGTCACTTGATATGCTGTTTGCTCAGACATTACTTGCACATGATTATCCTTTATTTGAGGATAATCTTTACCAGTGTATGAAATCTTATCACAATTCATACACTTTCTATTTTCATTATTAATTATTGTATTCCCTTCACTATCTTGAATTCTGTCTATAATAATAGGACTAATTAATTTTCCACCATTTACAAATGATGAATAAGCTGAAGTTAAACTTAAAAGAGTTGTTTCAGCTGATCCTAGAGAAATTGAAAGTAGTTCATCTGGGTCATCATATATTTTTAATTCTTTAGAAAATTTCGCCACTTTATCTACACCCAAGTTTTGGGCAATTCTTACAGTCATTAAGTTTCTTGATTTTTCAAGACCTACTCTGAGTGTAGAGGGTCCATAAAACTTTTTACCATAATTTTCTGGCTTCCATTTTTTTAAATCAACTCCTTGATCTAAGACTAGAGGTGCATCAAGCACTAAGGATGATGGAGTGAATTTGTTTTCCAATGCTAAAGCATACACAAATGGTTTAAATGCTGAACCAGGCTGTCTTAGCGCTTGTGTTGCTCTATTAAATTCACTTGATTTAAAACTGAATCCTCCACTTAAGGCTAAAACACGTCCCGTGTAAGGATCCATTACAACAATACCACCGTTAATTTTTGGTAGTTGTTTGAGACTATAAAAGTTATCTTTAACTTTCTTAACATAAATTAAATCTCCAACTTTGAGTAAATCTTCAAACTCTTTTTTGGTCCATGAGATTTCATTATATTTTATTAGACCAATTAATTTATCTTGAGTTTCAATTTTGGTTTGAAACTGACCAATTTCTCTAACTATTGCTATTTCCCAATTAATAGAATTCTCCAGTTTATATCTTTTATCAATTTTTTTATGCCAATTATTATCATATTTTATATTTGTAAGTGATCCTCGCCATCCTTTTCTTTGGTCATATGCAATTAATCCATTTCTCAAAGATTCAGTAGCGATTTTTTGAAGATTTAAATTGATTGGTGTATTTATATTATAACCCTGTTTGTAAACTTTTTCATACGTTAATTTATCTATTATATCTTTTCTAACATCTTCGACATAGTACTGTGCATCTTCTAAATAAACTTTTTTCTTTTTCTTTAATTCAATATTTTGATTTTTGTATTCATTAAATTTCTCAAGATTTAAAAATCCATTTTGATTTAAATTTTTTAACACTAAATCTCTTCTAAATTTTGCTAAATCAATATTGTTATAAGGGTTATATCTGCTGGGGGCTTTGGGTAATGCTGCTAACAATGCAGCCTCTGCATAATTTAGTTCTTTAATTGATTTATCAAAATATTCTAAACTTGCAGCAGCAACACCATAAGCTCCGCTACCTAAATATATTTGGTTAAGATATAATTCTAATATTCTCTCTTTACTTAAGGCTCTTTCAATTCTAAATGCTAAAATTGCCTCTTTAATTTTTCGATTAATACTAACTTCATTAGTTAATAGAAAATTTTTTGCGACCTGCTGAGTAATTGTCGAAGCTCCCTCAAGTCTTTTTGAGGTCATAATATTAGTTATATTATTAAATATTGCTCTAACAACACCTTTTGCGTCCACTCCAGGATGAGAAAAAAAATTTTTATCCTCAGCTGATAAAAAAGCATTGATCACCTTTTTGGGGATTGCGCTATAAGGTATAAATATTCTTTTTTCTTTTGAAAAATCAGCAACTAATTCCCCATTACCAGAGTACATTTTACTTGAAACTGGAGGTTTGTAACTTTTAAGGAATTTATAATCAGGGATTTTATTAGAAAATGACCATAAAATCCCAAAAATCCCTATAAAAGTAATTAAAGAGATAATTAAAGATATTATAAAAATATTTCTTATTACTTTAGTCATTTTGTTTCCATTATATATAGGAATTTGTTAAAGATAAGGCATTATTATTTACAAAATTTAAAAATTAAATGAAACTTTCAGTCACAAAATTATGGAAAAAAATTTATATATTGATGCATCGCATCCAAATGAAACTAGAGTTGTTCTTAAATCAAACAATAATATTGAAGATTACGAATACGAAGGTTCAAACAATAATTTAATTAAGAATAATATATATTTAGGCAAAGTCAGCAGAATTGAGCCTTCATTACAAGCTGCTTTTGTAGACTTTGGACGAGAACGACATGGTTTTTTATCATTCAATGATATTCAATCAGATTATTATCAAATACCCAAAAGTGACCTTGAAATAATCAAAAAAGAAGAAGAAAAATTAAGAGAGGAATTATCCAAAAAAGTTGAGGAAAAAGAGGAAGAAAATTTAGCCAAAGGGGATTTAGAGATAGACGATCCAATTGACGTAGAAAAAAAAGAAACTCATGATGTTGAAAAAAATGAGGAGGAAAAAGAAGGTAAATTCCAAAGTCGGAATAAATTTAAAAGATATAAAATTCAAGAGGTAATTAAACCTAATCAGGTAATTTTAGTTCAAGTAATTAAAGACGAAAGAGGTCAGAAAGGTGCTGCATTAAGTACATTTATTTCAATTGCCGGTAAATATATTGTTTTAATGCCAAACACTCCAAAAGGTGGAGGAATATCAAGAAAAATATTTAACCCAGCTGATAGAAAAAAAATAAGATCAATTTTAAATGAAATTGAAATACCTAAAGAAATGGGACTGATAGTTCGAACGGCCGGAAGTAACAAAACAAAAAATGAAATAAATCATGATTTAGAAACTTTAATAAAATCTTGGAACCAAATTAAAGATAATGCAATTAATGCTATAGCACCTTCATTAATTCATCAAGAAAGTGAAATCATTAATAGAACCTTAAGAGATATGTATGATGAGAACACTAAAAGTATCATCATTGAAGGAAATGAAGGCTATAAAAAAGCCCAAAACTTCATGAAAATGTTGATGCCTTCGCATGTTAAAAGAATTAAAAAATATAGAGGAAAAATTCCATTATTCATTGAGGAAGGTATAGAACAAAAATTAAATCAAATTTTTGATACAGAGGTTAAGCTGAGTTCTGGTGGGTATCTTGTAATAAACCCAACTGAGGCGCTTGTATCAATTGATATTAATTCAGGAAGCTCAATTAGACAAAAAAATGTCGAAAGCACCGCTTTAGATACTAATTTAGAAGCTGCTGAGGAAATAGCAAGACAGATTAAAATTAGGGACTTATCTGGATTAATTATAATCGACTTCATAGATATGCTGAGTTATGGAAATAGAAAAACAGTGGAAAGACGATTAAAAGAAAAATGTAGATCAGATAGAGCAAGAATTCAAATTGGAAGGATTAGTAATTTTGGACTTTTGGAAATGTCAAGGCAAAGATTAAGAGAAAGTGCAATTAGATGGAAGGTTGGACTGACTGACGAGTCCTTTGCACAAAAAATTTTAAAATTAGTTGAGTTTAAAGCTGTTTTAAACAAAGCTAAATACGTTGAGCTTAAAGTGTGTAAAAAAATATCTGATTTTTTAAAAGAAAATTTTATTGAAAACTTAACCTATTTTGAGAAAAAAAATAAAATTAAAATAGATATAATCTCTGATAATTCTCTTATTATTCCAGAATATATCATTGATATTAAAAACAAATCTAAAAAAACTATTGAGCTTTTAGAAAATTTTGAAAAACTTAATAATCTCCAAATTCAAGAAAAAGAAAAAAAAATAAAGAATATTAAGGTAAGAAAGAAAACTTTTAGAAAAAAAAAATATTATAAAAAATCTAAATAATTCCTTTAATTGGAGACGAAGGATCACCCATTATCTTTTTCTCGATTCTTCCTGAAAGAAAAGATTGTCTGCCAGCAACAACAGCGTTTTTAAATGCTTTAGCCATTTCAAAAGGTTTTTTAGCTTTTGCAATAGCAGTATTTACTAAAACACCATCACAACCTAATTCCATAGCTATAGTTGCATCAGATGCTTGGCCCAAACCTGCATCAATTATCAAAGGTAATTTGGTTTGTTTTCTTATAATTTGGATATTGACTTTATTTAAAATTCCTAAACCAGAACCAATTGGTGCCGCAAGTGGCATGATTGCAGCAGCACCTGCATTTTCAAGTCTCTTTGCCATAAGTGGATCATCATTACAGTAAACCATAACTTTAAAGCCCTCCTTAGTTAAAATTTCAGTTGAATTAAGAGTTTCAATCATTTCTGGGAATAAATTTTTTTTATCGCCTAAGACTTCAAGTTTTACCAATTTCCATCCTCCAATTTCTCGTGCCAATCTTAGTGTTCTTAAAGCTTCTTTAGAACTAAAACATCCAGCAGTGTTTGGTAAATATGTTATTTTTTTAGGATCAATAAAATCCATTAGAAGAGGTTTTTTTTTATCAGAAATATTTACCCGCCTTACTGCAACTGTAACAATCTCAGCTCCTGAAATCTTAATTGCCTTCGCACATTCTGACATATTCTTATATTTACCAGTACCCACAATTAAACGTGAGTTGAATTTTTTTTTTGAAATAATCAAATTATCTTGCTTCAATCTTAACCACCTCCAATAAAATGCACAATTTCTAATTTATCATTCGTTTTTAAAAAGATCTTATTTAATTTTTTTTTATCTACTATTTCCCTATTTAATTCAATTGCTACTTTTCTTAATGGTACTTTCAGATCCCTTAAAAGAACAGATACTTTAGTTCTTTCATCTATTATATTTAATTTACCATTAATTTTTATTTTTATTTTTTTTTTCATCGTATATAAATATTTAATGAATAATAAGATTATAATAATTAATGGTCCAAATCTTAATCTATTAGGGGAAAGAGAACAATCACAATATGGGTCTACCACTTTTAACGAATTAAAAGAAATTTGTTTAAATAAATCCAAAGAATTAGGTTTAGTTGCTGAATTTTCTCAGTCAAATGTAGAAGGAGAAATTGTAAACATAATCCAAGACTCAATAAAAAATTTTGATGGAATTATAATAAATGCTGCTGCTTTTACGCACACATCCGTCGCTATAAGAGATGCTTTGAGTGTTTTTAAGAAACCGATTATTGAATTACACATTTCTAATATATATAAACGTGAGGAGTTTAGACAAAAATCACTACTAAGTGATATTGTGACAGGTGGTATTTTTGGATTAGGTGCCGAAGGTTATATTTTAGCCATAATTTCAATGCAAAAGCTCATAGAAAAATGAAAATTAATAAAAAAATTATCAAAGAATTGAGTGATTACTTAGATGAATTTAATCTTACAGAACTTGAATATACTGAAAAAGATACAAAGATAAAAGTTTCAAAAAATAATATATCAGTTAATAGTCAGAGCATTCCAAATTTAAGAAATAATCTGACAGAAGATAAAACTAATAAAAAAGATCAGGTAAAATCAGGTATAGAAATTACATCGCCAATAATAGGAACTGCCTATCACGCGCCAGAGCCTGGAGCAAAAAAATTTGTAGAAATTGGAAAGAAAATTAAAAAAGGTGACACTGTAATGATTGTAGAAGCAATGAAAACAATGAATCATGTTCCATCGACCTCTGACGGTATAGTTAAGGAAATTTGTGTTGAGGATGGTCAACCAGTTGAATTTGGTCAAATTATTATCATTTTAGAATAATGTTTAAAAAAATCTTGATTGCAAACCGTGGAGAAATTGCGGTTAGAATTATTAGAGCCTGTAAAGAATGGGGCATATCAACGGTTGCTGTTCATTCAGACGTAGATAAAGAAAGCATGCATGTCAGAATGGCAGATGAAAGTGTATGCATAGGCTCTCATCAGCCTACAAATAGTTATTTAAATATTCCTGCTTTGATGTCTGCTATAGAAATAACAAATTCAGAAGCTGTGCACCCAGGTTATGGTTTTCTCTCTGAAAACGCTAATTTTGCAAGAGTGCTCGAAGAAAATGATATTAAATTTATTGGCGCTTCATCTACGCATATAGAAATGATGGGAGATAAAATACAAGCTAAAAAAATTGCTAAGGAAAATGGAATACCTGTAATTGAAGGCTCAGAGGGCGGTGTAAAAAATGTTGAGGAGGCAAAAGAACTTTGTAAAAAAATTGGTTTTCCTGTTTTAATTAAAGCATCTGGAGGTGGTGGAGGAAAAGGTATGAAAGTTGTTCATAAAGAGAATGAATTTGAGTCAATGTTTTTAACAGCAAAATCTGAAGCACAAAAATATTTTGGGAATGATGAGGTATATATTGAAAAATTTTTTCAAAATCCTAGACATATTGAAGTTCAAATTTTAGCTGGAAAAAATAGAGCTGTTCATTTGCATGAAAGAGATTGTTCAGTTCAAAGAAGGCATCAAAAATTAATTGAGGAAACACCTAGCCCTGTACTCAATGATAAGATTAGAAAAGATCTTTTTGATAAAACAGTAAATATGGTATCAAAAATTGGATATACTGGTGCAGGCACAGTCGAGTATATATATGAAGATGGAAAGTTTTATTTTCTTGAAATGAATACTAGAGTTCAAGTTGAACACCCCGTTACAGAAATGGTAACTGGAATCGATATTATTAAAGAACAAATCTGGATAGCTTTTTCAGGTGACACAGCATTAAATCAAAGCGATATAAATCCAAGAGGTCATGCTATAGAATGTAGAATAAATGCTGAAGATGCAAGTAAAAATTTTCAACCATCTCCTGGAATTATTGGAATGTGTCATCAACCCTCCGGTTTTAGAACAAGAGTTGATGGTGCTATATATCAAGGTTACAAAGTAACCCCATATTACGACAGTATGATTTGTAAATTAATATGTCATGGTAGAAATAGAACTGAAGCTATTCAAAGAATGAACAGGTCTTTGGATGAATTTGTCATAGAGGGAATTACAACCACTATTCCATTACACAAAAAATTATTAAATCATAAAAAATTTATTAATTCTGACTTTAATGTAAGTTGGCTCGATAAAGATACTTTGGTTTAATAACAATTTATTAACCAAATATCATAAACTGGATGATCAAATGGTGCTATAGATGGGCTTGATGAAAACATCCAACCATTAAAAACAAAAACGTTGTTTCGATCTTTTTTTGTTAAATCTCTAACTTGAATATAAGCTTTTATTTCTGGATTATCATCAAATTCAGAGTCAGTACATTTTATACTTTTAATTGATAAATCTTTATATATATACTCTTTGTTATTAATCAACTTTATCAGTTCATTTTTTGAGCTAATCTTATCCAGGATTTTAATATCAGTATTATTTCCTTCAAGTTTATTTTCTGAACTGGCTTTAAATGTAATTAATAAATTAAATAGAAATACTGTTAGTAATAGATATATTTTTTTATTTCCAGGTTTTGTATTTTTTTTGAATTGCATCTTTTTTGTTTTTGTTAGGATAATATGCAGACTCAGTACCTGTTTGGTTAGGTTGATGGGGCTTTTGCCATTCATATATTTTTAAATCATGATTGTGTTCAATCTTATTTGGCATAAAATGCATCCATGAAAACCATTCTACTGGAATTTTTGATGCATCAATCTCATCAGAATAAATAACCCATCTTTTACCACTTTTGTCTTGATAATATTTATTTCCAAAATTATCCTTTCCAACATATTTTCCAAATAAAATAGTTTTAACCCTCGTTCCTAAGGTGTAACGATTCCACCAAATGAAAATTTTTTTAAATAAAGTCAACATAAAAAATTTTTGTAATTTCAATTTTAAATTGTATAAATTAAATTAGACTAAAATATCTAAATGTATATAAGTAAATTGATTCAAAATTCAAACTTAAATTAAGGATTTGATAATATGGCAAAATATCTTGTTGAGACGTATTACACGTGTACATTTAAAGTAAATCATTATCTAGATGATATTAGTGAAACTGAGCTAAAAAATTTAGAGAAAAGGGATGATGGAAAATTTGAAGTTTTAGAAGTTAAATTAGATAATAGAAAAACAAAAAGCTTAGGAACTAATAATAATAAAATTGAACAAAGTAAAAAAATAGATTTAATCTCTGATCAAGTAAAAAATAAGTCAGAAAATGTTGAAAAAATCATAACTCAGACTTTTTCAAAATCTGAACATTCTGGAAAAAGATTTGGTATGCCTGATAGAAGAAAAGGCTACATCCAAAAAGCTACGATTGGAGATCACAAAGTTTATTTACATACTGGTGAATATGAGGATGGCAAGATTGGAGAAATCTTCATAGATACAAGTAAAGAAGGAGAGTTAGTTAAAGCATTGATGAATAATTTTGCTATTGCTGTCTCACTAGGGCTTCAGTACGGAGTACCTCTAGATGAATATGTCAGTGCGTTTGTGGATACAAAGTTTGAACCTTCGGGTAAGGTTCATGGAAATGATAGAATTTTGAGTGCTTCTTCGATTCTAGATTATTTGTTTAGAGAATTAGCTATCTCATATCTTAATAGAGAGGATCTTGCACATACACCCTCAATTGGAAATTTAGATGGAGCTAATAATGAAGATCAAAATTTTGATGAACAAAATCAATTCCTTAAAATTGTTAAAGATATAACAAGCAAAGGGTTTGTAAGAAATAATTACAAAAAAAACTTAGTTGATTTGACTGATGTTAAAATAAGTTTAAAAGGAAAAAAATAATTATTTTTTCACTTTAACGGTCAAATTTAATTCTTTTAATTGATTCTCACTTACTTCAGATGGTGCATTCATCATTAAATCTTGAGCATTTTGATTCATTGGAAACATTGTAACTTCTCTTATATTTTTTTCATTTGCAAGTAACATTATAATTCTATCGATTCCAGGAGCGATTCCTCCATGAGGAGGAGCGCCATAACTTAAAGCATTTATCATTCCACTAAATTTCTGCTCCACATCATTTTTGGAATAACCTGCTACTTTGAACAGTTTATACATAAGTTCTGGAATATGATTTCGAATTGCACCTGATGATAATTCTATACCATTGCAAACTATATCATATTGATAAGCAAGAATTTCTAACGGTTTTTCAAAATTAATTTTATCTATTTCACCTTGGGGCATAGAAAAGGGATTGTGGCTAAATTCAATTTTATTAGTTTTTTCATTCCTCTCAAACATCGGATAATCTACAATCCAACAAAATGCGAAAGTATTTTCATCAATCAAATCTAAATCTTTAGCAATTTTTTCTCTTGATGATGACGTTATTTTTTCAAGATCATTGTTTTTAGCACAAGCCATAAAAATACTATCACCCACTTCTGCTCCTGTTTTTGTCATAATTTCCTCTAAAGCTTTTTTTGAAAAAAACTTACCAACAGGTCCTCTAGCGGATACCTCATTTTCTTTTTCAATTGTAAAATAAGCAAGACCAGACGCTCCCTGTTCTTTTGCCCATTTGTCTATATTATCAAAAAAACTTCTTGGTTTATCTTTGGTATTTTTTGTGACTATACATCTTACTTTTGAACCAGATTTTACCAATTTCTTAAATATTTCGAATGAAACATTTTCACTAAAAAAAATTTCTGTTATATCATTGATGATAAGTGGATTTCTTAAATCTGGTTTGTCAGAACCATATTTTAACATCGCTTCTTTATAAGAAATTCTAGGAAATTTACTAAAGAGTAATTTTTTTTTTGAAAATTTTTTAAAAGTATTAACAAATAATTTTTCTACAACATTAAAAACATCTTCTTGCTCAACAAAAGACATTTCCATATCTAGCTGATAAAACTCTCCTGGACTTCTATCAGCTCTGGCATCCTCATCTCTAAAACATGGCGCGATTTGAAAATATCTATCAAAACCAGAAATCATAACTAATTGTTTAAATTGTTGAGGTGCTTGTGGTAAAGCATAAAATTTCCCTGGATTCAGTCTACTAGGAACTAAAAAATCTCTTGCACCTTCAGGACTTGAAGAAGTTAGAATTGGAGTTTGAAATTCTAAAAAACCCAATTTATTCATTTCATTTCTTATAAAAGAAATAACTTTTGATCTTAAAATTATATTATCATGAATTTTTTTTCTTCTTAAATCTAAGAAACGATATTTCAATCTAATCTCTTCAGCATATTCTTGATCACTAAAAACTGGTAAAGGAAGTTCTGTACATTTACCCAAAACATCAAAATTTTGTATTATTAACTCAATCTCACCAGTGTTTATTTCTTTATTTATTGATTCACTTGATCTTTTAATAACCTTACCCTTTACTCTTATTACTGTCTCTAATTGAGTTTTCTCTAATTTTTCAAAATTAGAATTTTCTTTATCAATAACACATTGAGTAACACCATAATTATCTCTTAAATCAATAAACAAAAGATTTCCATGGTCCCTTTTTTTATTTATCCAACCAGAAAGCACTACGTTTTCTCCGTCATTTTCTTTTCTTAGCTGATTACAATTATGAGTTCTGTATTTATTCAATTATTCTCCTAATACTTCTTTAATAATCTTAAAATCAATCGATTTTTTTTTTTTTAAACTTAATTGATCGATCTTATATATGAAATTATGTATTTTGCTATATGACCTCTCTATTCTTTTTACAATATAATCAATTAATCTTTTATCTAACGATATCTGCCTATCAGATAAATTTTTTAAAATGATTCCAAAAATCAATTCGTCATCAGGATGTTCTATATTTAGAAGAAGAAAACTTTTTGCTCTTGATTTTAAATCTGTTAGTTTGAAATTAAGATCAACAATTGAATTAAAAGAAGTTACAATTATATATTTATTATCTTGTTCAATTAGATTCAAAAGACTATAAAATAAATTCTCATTTATATTAGATGTAAGGTTTTCTATAATAATATTTTCATGTATGTCTACTTTTTTTAAGTCGTCCTCATTTAAAGACTGACCATCAATTATTATTCCTTTATTCTTTTTAATAAAAATATTTATCAGATGCGTTTTTCCTGATAACTTCTCTCCAATTATATTAATGAAGTTTCTCTCCCATTTTGGCCACCTATCCAAAAACTTATAAATATGCTTATTGCTTTTTGATAGAATAAAATCACATTTATCAAAATTTTTATCATAATCAAATTTA
>CACJYQ010000005.1 GCA_902597725.1 uncultured Pelagibacteraceae bacterium | reverse complement strand
ATAGTTATCTCAAAATTATTAGATTTAAAAGGTTCTTTTAATTTTAAAGAATGATACCTGCCAACTTTAAATATTTTTCCTTTGTTGAATAAAGATTTGTTGGTGATTACTTTTATATTTGATTGAAAACCATGATAAATTTTTTTTTGTTCAACAATTTTTGCACCCTCACAAAAAAGAATATGTTGAAATCCTAAACAAATCCCAACGATTTTCTTTTTACCTTTATATTTTTTATAAATTTTTGAGGTAATTGGATAATTTTTTGGATTACCGGGCCCAGGTGAAAAAATTATTGTTGACGCTTGTTTAATTTTATTTTCGTTAACTTTATCATAGTTATCGCACTCAACTTTATCAAACAAAGCAAATTGATGAACAACATTATGAGTAAAGGAATCGTTATGGTCAATTACATAAATCATTTAAATAAATCTATTAACGCTTTAGCTTTAAGAAAATTCTCATTAAACTCATGATTGGCGTTACTATCGACAACAACACCTGAGGCAACTGAAATTTCGGATATGTTTTTAAAATTTAAAATTGATCTTATAATTATATTAAATCTCATATCACCATTAAATTTTATGTAACCAAAACTTCCTGTATAAATATTTCTATTTTCTTTTTCCTGATTATTTAAGAGATTAAGCGTATTTATCTTAGGACATCCAATAACTGAACCACCTGGCATCATTGCTTTAATTATTTCATAATTATTTATATTCTTTTTTAATTTTCCCTTAATTAAGCTAACATAGTGAAAAAGGTCTTTATATTCCTCAACGATTTTTTGTTTAGACAATTTTACTGAACCTACCTTACAAATTCTTGATAAATCATTTCTTTCCATATCAACAATCATATTATGCTCTTTGGTCTCTTTTAAATTTTTTCTAAAATAATTTAATGCTTTTATTTTATTTAACTGCTTAGTTTTTTTTACGGTCCCAGCTATTGGTTTTGTAGATATGTCACTTCCTTTTTTTATAATTAAAGTTTCTGGGGAACAGCTAATAATTGAGTAATTATTATCTTTAATCATAAAGGCCTCCGGAGCTAGATTGGTATCAGATAACCTTGAAAAAAAATCTAACGGATTGATTTTCGACTTTGTTTTATATTTAGTGCAAATTTTAATTTGATATGTCTCACCACTCATTATCTTTTTCTTAAATTTATTGAATATTTTTGTATAATTTTTTCTATTAATATTGATTTTAAAGTTCCCACATTCAAAATTTTTTACATCATAATTTAACTTGTTGCTGAGTTTGATCTTTTTTTCTGGTTTATAAAAAATACCTTTTGGAAAGTTAAAATTTTTTTGTTTTGGGACTTTTACATCAATCAGATTATTTAATAACTCATATCCAAAAAAACCAATGAAAAGATCTGTATTGGTTGATTGTTTTTTATTTTTTTTTATTAAAAAACTTTTAATATTTTTATTATTCAAAATTATTTTTTTTGAAAAATCGGTGTAAAGATCAAACCCGTTTTGAGATTTATAAATAATATAGGGTTTCCCTGATAAATGTATTTTTGTTAATTGATTTGTTCTATTCAATTTATTCTGTTTTTAATCTTAAAACTGGTTCTTCTTTTATTGGCAAATGGATTATTGCTGCAAAAACAGATAAAGCAATTGCTAAATACCACGCATAGTCATATGATCCATAAGTATCGTGAAATAAACCTCCAAGATATGCACCAAAAAACGAACCAATTTGATGACTTAAAAAAACTATTCCATATAACAAGCCCAAATATTTTGTTCCAAAAAGATGAGCAACTATTCCACTGGTCGCTGGTACTGTTGATAACCATAGGAACCCAAAACTTGCTCCAAATATAAATGCAGCAATATTACTAGCTGGAGTAAATATAAAGAATACTATTGAAACTCCCCGCAAAAAGTAGATTGCACTTAAAATTATTTTTTTACTCATTTTTACTGATAGATAGCCACTTAACAAAGAGCCAAAAATATTGAATAACCCAATTAAAGATAAAATAGCTGCAGCAGTCCAATCCTCAAGACCTCTATCTATTACATACTTAGGAACATGAGTTCCAACCAAAGTAATATGAAATCCACAAACAAAAAAACCAGATACAAGTAAAATATAACTTTTTGTTCTAAATGCTTCATTGAGTGCTTCAGAAAACGATTGGTCTGATTTTTTTTCTACATTTTCAGTTGCAGATGGAGATCTTACGAAGTAAGCGGCTAATAAACCAGCAATTAAAAGCATTCCGAAAACGAATAAAGTATAATTCCATCCAAATTCATTTAGAGAGTAACTTGTAAAAATTGGCGACAAAAAATAACCAAATGATCCAACAGCAGTCACAAAACTCATTGCAATAGTTCTTGTAGATAAAGGAAAGTGTTTTCCAACAATAGACATTGGAATACTTATGGCGGTTCCCCCTAGTCCAATTCCAATTAATAACCCCATGTGTATTTGAAAAAAGATTCCTGTATTAGGTCCTGTATATAAAAAGAATATTCCAGCTGCATAAAAAATAAATGCTGAAATAATTGCTATATGACCACCATACTTATCTGCAATAGCACCAAAAATAGGTCCAGTTAATCCCCACATTAACATCTGCATTCCTATCGCAAAACCAAATGCTGTATTGCTTATTTTGAGACTTTCATTGAAATCCATGAAAAACAAACCAAAGGTTTGTCGTACACCAAGAGAAATTAAAACAACAAAACAAGCAGCAAATAATGTGATTAATGCTGTTCTGGATTGAAAAAATTTTTCTGTACTCATTTCAAATGTTTTAATGCTTGTTTAATATCAGCAATTAAGTCATTTGGATCCTCAAGTCCAATATGAAGTCTTACTAAATGTTCATCTTTTGCTAAGCTCATAAATTTTCTCTTTCCTGTTTCTCTAAATTCTTGATGTAAAACTAAACTTTCAAAACCACCCCAGCTATATCCATATCCAAATAATTTAAGTGAATTAACAAATTTTCTAATAGAATTAATATTTTTAGATTTTATTTTAAGTCCCATTAAGCCCGAAGCACCTGAATAATATTTTTTCCACATTCTAAAATTTAATGAATTCTTTTTATATGGATAAAGAAGTTTAATCTTTTTGTTTTTTGACAAAAAGGCTGCAACTTTTTTTGCATTTTCTCTATGTCTATCCAGTCTTACATCTAAAGTTCTCAAACCCCGAGTAATTAAATATGCATCATCAGGTCCTAATCTTAAGCCAGTAATTTTTTCAGCAGCCTTAACTTTAGGAAAAACTTTTTTATTAACTGCTAAACTTCCACCCATCACATCAGAATGACCAGAATAATACTTTGTTGCAGAAACAATTGACATATCAAAACCTAGCTTTATAGGTTTAAAAAAATAAGGGGTTCCCCATGTGTTATCTATCACTGTTAAAATTTTATTTTTTTTTGCGATAGAAATTATTTTTCCAAGATCTTGAAAATCAAAAGTATTGCTTCCAGGGTTTTCAACAAATATCAATTTTGTTTTTTTTGTAATACTATTTTGTAAAGTTTTTAAATCACTTGGATTATAAAAAATTGTTTTAATGTTAAATTCTTTTAAAAAATCTTTTGTTAAAATTCTCGTTGGACTGTAAACAGGATCTGCTGCTATAATTTCATCTCCTGGTCTAACAACACTAAAAATTGCCAAAAAAACTGAACCAAACCCTGTTGGGGTGGTAAACACATGGTAACTATCTTCCAATTTAGTTAAAATTTTTTGTAATATATAAGTCGTAGAGGTTCCTTGTCTTCCATAATCATAATGACCTCCTATTGGATTATTTATTGCTTTTTTTTGTGTCTTTCTAATATGTTGCATCGACTTAAATATTATTGTTGATGCTCTAACAACTGGTGGATTTACTGACTGATTATGAAAATCTTTAGCGGTATGTTTTAAAAAGGTTTTAAATGATTTACTCATAAAAAAAATTGATAACTTTGAAGGACAATGCTATATCCCACCAATAATTTCAATTAAATTATAACTAAAGGATACTATGGGTTACCCAAAAAAACATAGAGGTCGAAGAAAAATGGGCTCGAAAAAAAGAAGGGCTCGAAAAAAAAATAAGAAAAAATAATTTTCTATTTCATGATTTTATCCAGACGGATCAATTTAATTCGAAAGATCTCCTTAAGCCTATTTATATTATCTTTAACTGCTTTATTAGGTTCTCTTTGGCTACAAAATACATTGGTAGGATTTAAATTTTCCAAAGATTTAGATGATAAAGAATTATCAATATCTCAGAGTTATTTTACAGATAAAATTATTTGCTCAGAAAATGTTCAGGATTGTAGAAAGAATGTTTACTTAAATCTGCTAAATTACTCTGAAAAACTAGGGGATTGTTTTGAAAATAATATTGAGAGATTATTTATTATTGAAGATAAAATTTATGAGAAAAAAAAAAATAGTTTTTTATTTGTCGATAATAAAATAACTAATGACATTAAATCAGAATTCATAAACAAAGAAATTGAACTTAGAATTAATATTTTGGAAACCAAAAACGTGAATTGTATAAAAAATTATGAATATTATAATTTATACAAAATATTTCCGTTTTATTTTGAGATTTTATATAACTTAAAAAATAATCCCAAAACCCAACTAGGTTCCTCTGAAAAAATAAATCCGTTTATATATGGTGAAACATCAATAAGTAATATAGTTAAAAGATTTCCAATAAATTATATCTTTAAGTCACTTTTATTTATATGTGTTTTTTTAATGTATTTATATTGGAAAAATTATAAATTTTTATTCAAGCAAATCTTAAATTCAAATAATAAGAAATTTTTTTATTTCGGAATTGCTTCTGCTTTATTTCTTTTCTTACATGTCCTATTTCTAGGAGTTGAAATAGATAACAAAGTTTTTAAACTTTTTAGAAAATTAGTTATAGCTTTTTTTATTTTAACTGAATTATTGGCTCAATTCTTTTTATCTATTCAACTTTATCGAAACAAATATTACCTTAATGTATATTGTTATACATCGATTATAAATATAAAATTATTTTTCATAATTATAATCTCCATCATTTCTTTTTTTGTAATATCATTATTAGTGGTATATGATCTTTCGGATAAAGTTGATTATATTTTGGAATGGAATTATTTCGCTGGATTACTTTTTTATTATTTTTTTTCATTCTTAATGTGGAAAAAAATAAATTAATTTTTAATCCAACCACCGCCTAAAACTTTAAAACCATATTTATCTTTATTATAGAAAACACAAGCTTGTCCTGGTGAAATTCCATCTTCTAATTCTTCTAGTGTAACCAAAGCCGTCTTATCATTATTAAGATTTACTTTTCCTTTTAGAAGTTTACCCGTTGATCTTACTTTAACAAAAATATTTTGTTTAAATTCATTGCTATTAACAAGTAAATTTAAATCATGAAGCTCTATATTTTTTTTTCCAAGTTTATCTCTGGGACCTACAATGATCTCATTTTTTTCGGCATCAATCTTTATTACATATAATGCATCTTTATCTGAAACTTTTATTCCTTTTCTTTGACCTATTGTAAAATTAATGATTCCATCATGAACGCCAATCACCTTACCTGCTAAATCTTTAATATTCCCCTTTTTAAAAGAATCAGGTCTAAATTTTTGAATTACAGAGGCATAATCACCATTTGGCACAAAACAAATATCTTGGCTATCTGGCTTATCTGCTACATTAAGGTTGAGTTTTTTTGCAATGGATCTTGTTTCGTCTTTAAGCATTCCACCTAATGGAAATCTTAAATAATTCAATTGTTCTCTAGAGGTATTAAATAAAAAATAGCTCTGATCTCTATTTTCATCGATCGCTCTATACATATTCGTTTGATTATTTGTTGTAATACTTTTTACATAATGACCAGTAATTAATGCATCCGCATTTAAATTTTTAGCAACTTCAAATAAATCCTTAAATTTTACAGTTTGATTACACTGCACACATGGAATGGGAGTTTCGCCTTTTAAATAACTATCAATAAAGTTATCTATTACTCCTTGTTTGAACTTGTTTTGATAATAGAGAATTTTGTGATCAATATCTAATTTTTGAGCGACTCTTTTTGCATCCATTATGTCCTGACCTGAACAGCATTGTTTTGATGCTGCAACTTCCTTGCCATCATCGTAGAGTTTTAAAGTTATGCCAATAACTTTGTAACCATCTTTTTTCATCATTCCTGCAACAGTAGATGAGTCCACTCCACCTGACATTGCAACAACAACCGTTGTTTCTGAGGGATTTTTTTTTAAGCCAATAGAGTTTAAATTATTATTCATTTGATGGTATTTATACTTATTTCTAATATAAATTAAATTAAATGATTTTTGATTTTGAACCAGGCGACAAAGTTTTCAACCCAGCAAATAAAGATTGGGGAATAGGACAAGTTCAATCAATAATAAAAGGTAAAATTACAGTCAATTTTCAAAATGTTGGTAAAAAAGTGATAAACTCTGAAAATATAGAATTAAAAAAAATAAATGACTCAAAGTGATATTAAAAAAATTGTTAATAATCTAATTCAAACTTTTTTAGATGCAGGGAAAATTTCTTTAGATCTTAGGAAAAAAGGTCTTACCAAAGAAATTAAATCCGATAATACACCTGTAAGTAATGGTGACTTAGAGGTTAACAAAATTTTGAGTAAAAAAATATCCAGCTTAACGCCAAATATCCCAATAGTATCCGAGGAAACATCAGAAAATAAATCAAAAAATAACCTAGAGAATTTTTGGTTGATCGATCCAATAGATGGAACTTATGACTATATTAATGATTTGGATGAATTTACAATTAATGCAGGTTTAATCATTCAAAAAAAACCTGTTGCTGGATTAATCTATGCTCCAGCAAAAAATAGAATGTTTTATTCCTATGGAGATGATTTTGCTTTTGAATTAATTAATGGGGGACCAATTAAATTGGATAACTCAAAAAATTTTAATAAAAATGAAATAAAATTTGTATCCTATTCTAATAAAATTAAACCAGAAATAAATGAAATATATAAAAAACTTAATGTTAAAAAATATGTAAGAATGAAAAGTTCTCTAAAATTTTGTGTTATTGCAGCTGGAGAGTTTGATGGTTATGTTGCGGAGCCAAGGGCATCAGAATGGGATATAGCTGCGGGCCATGCAATATTGAAACATTCTGGTGGAAGTGTAACTGATTTCAATGGACAAGAAATTTTTTATGGAAAAAAAGATTTTAAAAATCCCAGTTTAATTTTAAAAAGTAAGAAAATTCAATAATGGATGAACAAATAAGAATTATTTTAATTATAATTGTTTCAGTTTCAATTTTTGGTTTACTTGTTTTTGTTTTTGTTAAAAATTATATAAAAAATAAGATTGATTTTTTAGTAAGAGAAAATAAAAAAAAAAAATTAAAGTAATTTTACTATTTTTATAAAATCGTCTTTTTCAATTTCCATTACTTTTTTTGAAGTTTCAAAATCAAATCCGTTTCTTGCTAATAAAGATATATCTTTTTTGTAAAATAGTGATCTATTGTCCTCTGTCCTTGCAGGTCCTATTCTTTTTTTTTTACATAATTTAATCGCTGAAAAAAAATCTTGATCTGAATTATCATCATGTATTTTGTTTACTGTTTCTTTTATATATTCACTATTGATACCCTTGCCTATTAAGTAATTTCTAATTTTGTTTATTGAGCTTCCTCTTTGAATCATACTTTTTGCTTTGCTTTCTGAGTAAAATTTATCATTAATAAACCTATTTTTTTCTAAGTCTGAAAGGACAATGTTAATCAAATCAGTAACATCTTGTTTTTTAACATTTGGCACAGAAGTTTTTAAGTATTTTTTAAGTAAATAAGTTTTAAGCTGTTGTTTGGATGGTGCATATTTTTCTACATAAGCAAATGCAAAATTTCTCATCTCCTCGACGGTTACTTTCAAAGTTTTTCTTTTATTTCTTATAGGAATCATAGACAGATTTAATATAATATATTTTAAAATGATCGAACAAATTTATAATTATTTTACAATAGATATGCTCTACTATTGGGTGAATTTAGGTATTCTTCCATTTTGGTTAATTTTAATTTTTTTTCCAACATCTAATCTTTGCCGATATTTTGTAACTTCAATATTTCCATTCTTTATATTGAGTGGAGCGTATATATTTTTATTATACAAATCTTATTTAAGCTCATACGATTTTGATGTTAATTTTAGTCTATATCTGGGTATTGATGACACAACAGATTTATTTTCCAACAAAAATTTTCTTATGATGTTCTGGATACATTTTATATCCATCAATCTATTTGCTGGAGGTTGGATCGTGAAAGACTCACAAAAATTTATGATCAATAAATTTATATTATCAATACCACTGATCATTATATATTTAATTGGACCCATTGGTTTGTTAGTTTATTGGTTGATAAGAATTTTCTATGCCAAAAATATAAGTTTATATGACTAAAAAAATCGATTTTTATTTTGATTTTATTAGTCCTTATTCATTTTTAGCGCATAAAAAAATAATTAATTCCAACGATAGGAATAAGTTTAATTATAAAGCAATTCTGCTTGGTGGACTTCATAATTTAAGTGGTATCACCGCCCCTGCTTTTAATGAGAGAAAAATGAAAAATATGAAAAATGATTGTAATTTAATTGCTAAAAAAAATAAAATTGACTTTGTTTGGAATGAAAAATTCCCAATTAATTCTCTTTACCTCATGAGAGGCTTTCTTTTTATTAATGATGAAAAGAAAGATGAATATTTTGACCTCTGTTTTGATGCTTATTGGAAAAATAATGAAGATATTTCAAAAGAAGAAACTGTAAAGAATATATTATCGAAATGTGAGATAAAAACTAATGATTTTGAAACTGGTATTAAAGAACAAAAGATTAAAGATGAACTTAAACATTTGACGAATAATGCTTTTCAGAATGATATTTTTGGTGCTCCAACATTTGTTGTAAATGATAAATTATTTTGGGGCCAAGATAGACTTGAATACGCTTTAGATGAATTAAATAATTAAGTAATTTTAAATCTACTTTGTTTCAATGCACTAAAACCACCATCAATATGAGATACTTTTTTAAATCCCATATCTTTCAAAGATTTTGCGGCAAGAGCTGATCTCATTCCTCCAGCGCAAAATAAAACCATTTCTTTATTTAAATCTAATTTACCTTGTTTAAAATATGCACTATCTGGATCAAGCCAAAACTCTAACATCCCTCTAGGAATATGATTTGAATCTTGAATTCTTCCCTCTCGTTCCAATTCTCTTACATCTCTTATATCAATTAGGTTACACTCGTTTTTATTACATTTCTCATAAGCTTCATCAGAAGAAATAGTATTAATCTCCTTTAGAGCTTCTGCTACAAGAGTTTGGGATGATTTAATTGTCATTATATTGTAAATATTTATATCATAAATAAAAACATATGAAAAAGTTTTTCATTAAAATTTGTAAATTTTTGGGCTTCGAAATTATTGATCAAAATAAATTTATCTCACCTACATTAAATAAAGAATTAAACGAAGATCTCTCAATTATAAATAAAAAATCAATAGTCTTACCTTTGGGAGAAGTTAAAATTACAAGAAAAGTTAATTCAATCTTAATAATTATTAGAGTAAATACAGAAATTGAAGTTTGGGATCAAAATAAAAGAAGATTATTCGAACAACCAAAAATAGAATATTCAATTCGATCAATTAAATCATTGATAAACTCTATCAATTTTTGTCAAAACAAATACTCAAGTTTAAAAATAAAAATAATAATACTTGATGACTCCTCAAAAGATGAAAATCTCAATAGAATTAAGAAAATAATCAAAGACGCAAACAGCGAAATTATCTCCCTAGACACAAAAAAATTTGAAAGCAAAATAAAAAAACAAAAAACTAAAGAAACTTTTTCTAATTTAGCAAGTTTGCTTCAATGTTTTGAGATTGGAAAAGAGATTGGGGAAGATCTAATTTTCTTCGTTGAAGATGATTATCTTCATTTTGAAACCATGTTAGAAGAAATGATTACTACTTATGAAAGAGTATCATCTCAGGTAGGCAAAGATATTTTTATGTGTCCTGCAGACTATCCGTATCTTTATATGAACAACGAAAAAACAAATATTTTAATAGGAGATAAAAGACACTGGAGAACAATAAACAAGACTTTATGCACTTTTTTGACTAGCAAAAAATTACTGGATCTATACTGGGAAAATTTTTTAAAAAATTGTGAAGATCGTCATGATCCTTTTGAGAAATATATTAATGAGATTTATAAAAACGAGTTTTGTATATCTCCTTTAAAAAGCTTATCTATCCATTTGACGAATGTTAATTCAAGTTACGGCTTATCACCTTTTATAAATTACAAAAAATTATGGGATCAGAATGAATAAGCCCCTTGAGGGAGGGGCTTATTATTTAACTAACTTAAAGAGAGTTAAGGGATCCTTCTATGAGTATTCGCTGAGAATATACAGAGAGCGAAGGATCCCCTTGTTGTTAACAACTAGTCACGTATTGCATATGCAATTACACCTGTCTCAGTAACATCAGTACCTTTGGTTTCACCTTCTTTACTTAACCTTAGGCCAATAGTTGCTTTAATAGCACTAAACACTATGTAAGCGACTACGAATACAAATATGTTTACTGATAAAACTCCTATTAACTGTGAACTGAAAGCTGCATCTGAATTTGTTGCTGGAACAATTAAAGTTCCCCAAATTCCTGCGAACAAGTGTGCTGGTACTGCACCTACTACATCATCAATTTTTAATGAGAATAATAGTTTTGTACCATAAACTACGATTAGACCACCTACAGCACCTATTAAGATAGCTGCGAAAGGTGACGGAGCTAATGGTTCAGCTGTTACTGCAACTAATCCACCAATACATCCATTTAACATTTGGACAACATCTGTTTTACCAAAATGTAATCTTGTGATTATAGCAGCACCAATTACCCCACCTGCACCTGCTAAAAATGTATTCATGAAAATAGTTGATACAGCAATAGCATCAACAGCAGTTCCCATTGCTAATTGTGAACCACCATTAAAACCAAACCAACCTAGCCATAAAATAAATACTCCAATTGTAACTAATGGAATTGAAGAAGCTGCAAACGGCTTAAGTGGAGCAGGAGCACCAGACTTAGTAAATCTTCCAAGTCTAGGACCAATAATCATTGCACCAGCTAAAGCTGCAGCCCCTCCAGTTGAGTGTACTAAAGTTGAACCAGCAAAATCAGAAAAACCTAATTCTGCTAACCAGCCTCCACCCCACTGCCAACCCATTACGATTGGATAAATGATACCTGATAAAATTGCAGCAAATACGAAGAATGGCCATAATTTAATTCTTTCAGCCATTGTTCCAGAAACAATAGAAACTGTAGTTGCACAAAAGACCATCTGGAAATACCAGTCTGACCCATCTGAATAACCTGTATCTACCGCACTTGCATCTGACCATGGTATAAACTTACCAATATAACCACCTTCTGGTATACCGTAAGCTAAGTTATAACCTACAAGCCAAAACATAATTCCTGCAATTGAGAATAAACCTATATTTTTTGCACAGATAACGGATACACTTTTTGATGTAACCATACCTGACTCTAGCATTGCGAATCCGGCCGCCATAAACATAACCAAGAATCCACAAATTAAGAATAGTAAGGTATTAAATATAAACCCTACTTCAGCAGAAACAGTTGTATCTGCCATTCCAGCACTACTCATGTTTAATAAAAAAATTAAACTAATAAGTGGCGCACTTATTATTTTTATTAATTTAGTCATAAGACCTCCCTGTTAAAAAGAGATCTTTTATTTTATTAAAAGTTAATAACTAACGCTGATTAGGAAAATTGGGTATGCAGTAATTGCATATAGAAACAGCCTTAACGAGATTTTCGTTAAGGCTGTAAAAAGACGTTATTTATTAAATACTTCTTTTAAAGCTTTTGCAGGTAAGAACTTAACTTTTTGTGATGCAGCAATTTGAATCTGCTCACCAGTTCTAGGATTTCTTCCAACTCTAGCCTTTCTTTTAGCTACTTTATAAGTACCAAAACCCGCAATTTTTACTGAGTCGTCAGCTTTTAACGCATCTAAAATTGTGTTGGTAATTGTGTCAAAAGTTCTTTCTGCATCCGCTTTACTTAAATTTAGTGCCCCTGAAATTTTGACAACTAGTTGTTTTTTATTCATTTTAGCTCCGGTTTTATTAGGTTATTTTCATTGTTGTCAAAAGTGTTGATAAATCAAGACTTTTTTTAGTATTTCTAAAAAAGTTATACACAACATATTGTGTAAATCAAAAAAGTGTTGATTTTATTGAGTTTTTAAACTCTTTGAAAAATATTAATTAAACAATCCAAGGTCTTTAAGATCGTTAAAAGTTGTGAAAAACATCAAAGATATAAGTAAAAATATTCCGATTCGAAAAAAACCCTCTTGCGTTTTTTGTGATAATGGACGACCTAAAACCTTTTCAAACGCATAAAACATTAAATGCCCCCCATCAAGCATCGGAATTGGAAACAGATTAACTAAACCGAGACTGATTGAAATGTATGCCATCATGCTGATGAACGCCAAAACACCAAATTCTGCAACCTGTCCTGAAATTTTTGCTATTCTAATTGGCCCTCCAAGCTGAGAGGTATCAGCTTTACCGAAAATCATTGCACCAATATATTTCAAGGAGGAAATTCCCACAAAATAAACTTCATGAGCGGCATGGTATATAGCTTGTGCAGGTCCTAATTTAACATGATTAATCTCATTATTATAAGCACCTAATTTTATACCAACTATTCTTTTGTTAAGTTTGTTTCCTAAATTATCCTCACCTTGAACAATGTTAGGTTTTACTTTTAAAATTAGCTCATCATATGAACGTTTCACTTTAAAATCTATAATTTCATCAGTTGACATAGTAATGAATTTAGAGACATCCATAATGCTTTCAACTTTGTTGCCATCTATTTCTAAAATTACGTCATTTTGTTTTAATCCTCCAACCATAGCAGGACTATCTTTTTGAACTTCATTGATGACGGCTGGTGTAAAATCTTTACCAACAAAAGTATAAATTGAGAAGAAAATTACTAGAGCTAATAAAAAGTTTGCTAATGGGCCGCCAAAAACAATTAAGCTTCTTTGATATAGAGGTTTAAGAGTAAATAATTTTTTTTGATCCTCTTCACTATATTTTTCTAAAATTTCTTTATGATCCGCTTGAGAATATACATTTCTATCTCCAAAAAATTTTACATATCCTCCTAGAGGTATCCAGCATATTTTCCACCTTGTACCAGATTTATCATTCCAACCAAAAATTTCCTTACCAAATCCTATAGAAAAATCAGTGACACCCACCCCAAATTTTTTAGCAAAGTAATAATGACCGTATTCATGAATAAATACGACAATTAAAATTAGAATAATAAAAGGTAAAATATAACTTAGCATTTTTAATTCAATTTATACTATCGATCCAATTTTTTAACTCAATCATTCTTTGGGACTTATTTGACACAGCAATTTCTTTTTTTATAAATAATATGTGATTTTTAATTTCTTCCTCATCTCTAAATACTTTTCTTGTTTGAATTAATCTGTCCTTCCTAAACTCAATTAAACTTATCATTTTCTCATAAGTAATTTCAGGATGATACTGTAACCCATAAATTTTTGATTTTCCAACTGTGAAATATGAACTTTGTACTTTATTAATTTTATTTGATGCTAAACAAATTCCGTTTGTTGGTAATTTTACTACCTCATCAAAATTAAACGCTGGAGAATTAAAATTATTATTCTTATTCTTATAAATAGAATTATTTAATCCTTTATTATTAATTATAATCTCATTTGCTATTCCTATATGAGAATTTTCTGCTTTTTTTACCTCTCCTCCGGCAGCAGTTACTGCAACTTGCATTCCCCAACAAATCGCTAAAATATTTTTAACTTGTTTTTGGCATTCTCTCATAAACTCAATTTGTCTTTTTATCTCTGGTGTATTGTTATAGATGTTCAGACTACTTCCACCCCAAATTAATCCATCATATTTTGGAAGTTTATTTTTAACCTCATCTAAATTTTGATCCGAGGATGGATTAATAACATCAAAATGATAATTATTATTAAATACATTAAGACTATCTTTTAAACTCTCAGTATGTGTTTGAATACCTACTTTTAAAAAATTTTGATTTTCCTCTTTTAAATTTCCTTCAACTATTAAAATATTAAGATTTTTCATTTAGAACAAATTACCAGACATACTATGCTGATACATTATTTTCATGTCTTCAATGCTCAATTTTTTTGGATTACCATTCGTTGATGGATCCTCTAAAGCCATTTTTGATAAACGATCAATTTGTAAATCTTTTTCATTAATGACACTTGATAATTTATGTGGAATTTCAAATTTTTCTCTTAAATCTAAAATCCATTTTAAAAAACCGTCAAAAGATTTATCTTTTAATTCAAGATATTCAGAGATCTTTGCAACTTTACTCTCAATCACATCTCTGTTGAAAGTTAAAACATACGGCATGAAAATTGCGTTTGAAAGACCATGATGAAGGTTATTTAGAGCATTTACTGGATGGCTCAGCGAATGAATTGCGCCTAGGCCTTTTTGGAATGCGGTTGAACCCATACTTGCAGCAGTTAGCATGTTCATTCTGGCCACAAGGTTAGATCCATTTTTATATGCCTCTGGTAACCATTTAGAAATTAATTTCATACCTTCCAAAGCTATTCCATCAGCCATTGGATGGTAACCTGGGGCACAAAACGCCTCTAGATTATGAGCTAACGCATCCATGCCTGTTGCGGCTGTCATTTTTTTTGGTAAATCTTTTGTTAAAACTGGATCTAAAATGACTATGGACGGTAAAAATTTTGGATGAAATATAATTTTTTTAACTCCTAGATCTTCATTTAAAATAACAGATGCTCTCCCCGTTTCAGAACCTGTTCCAGCTGTAGTGGGTACTGCTATAATAGGAGCAATATTATTTGGATCAGCCTTAGTCCAGTTATCGCCAGCATCCTCAAAGTCCCACAATGATAGGGTTTGACCTATCATGAATGCAATTGCTTTTCCTACATCAAGACCACTTCCACCACCAAAAGCAATCACACCATCACAATTTTTTTCTTTATAATGTTTTACACCATCGCTTACATTTTTACCTGTTGGATTGCCAATCACATCATGAAATAATTCTGCTGATAAATTATTACTTTTTAAATGTAACAAAGCATCTTTAACAATAGTTGATTGTCCAAGTCCTTTGTCAGTCACCAATAAAGGTTTCTTTATATTTAAATTATTACAGGCTATACTTAAATCTTTAATTCTATTTTCACCCACCCACATTGAAGTAGGATAATTCCAATTAAACTTTTTCATAAATTTTTAGTTAATAATATCTGATATTTTTGAAATTTGACCAATCTTAAAAATAAGTGCATCCTCTTTATTAAATCCATATTTTTCAGCATTATCTTTAAATCTTATTGGTGGTTCCATAATTGGTTCTAAAGATAATACAAATGTTCCCCAGTGCATACCTAGAACCTTTTTACTTTTCAAATCTTGACCAATTTTAAGGGCCTCTTCCGGATTAGTATGATAAATAGATTTATCTTTATAAGGCATAATTGGATAAAAATTATATGCACCAATGTTAATTATAGTTAAATCAATTGGTCCATATTTATTTCCTAAATCTTTATAAATATTTCCATATCCTGTATCACAAGCAAAAAATATTTTTTTTCCTTTATATTCAATTAAAAAACTTCCCCACAAAGTTTTGTTAGTATCTGTTAAGCTTCTTTTCGACCAATGAACAGCTGGAAGAAAAGTAACTTTCAAATTTTTATTAATATTAATTTCATCATACCAATCCATCTCATTGATATCTTGATATCCATTAGTTTTAAAATATTTACTGAGTTTAAGTGGAAGTAAAACTTTAGATTTTTTGAAAGGAAATCTTCTTATTGTCATCATATCTTGATGATCATAATGATTATGGGTGAGTAAGAATAAATCAATCCTAGGTATCTCGCTTAATTTCAGGGCTGGTTCAGTAAATCTTTTTGGTCCAAATATTAGAGGACCTGCATTCTTCGAAAAAACTGGATCAGTAATAATAGTAGTATCTCCTAATTTAATAATAAACGTAGCATGACCAATCCAAGCAATATAATCATTATGTTTATATTTTTCTAAGTTTCTTAATACTTCATTTTTTTCTAAAACGTGACCTTCAGAAATTGTCATATCAAGTTTCTTTTTCTCTTGATTAAAAATTTTATAAGACCATTTCACATTTGGATCTCTTTTTGGTGAGCCTTCAGGATTCCTAAAAGTACCGTCAGAGAGATGATGATAAGGTTTTTTTTCCATAGCAAATGTCAAATTATTTAAACTTAAAACTAAAATTAGAAAATATAAAAAATTTATCATATATATTTTCATTTTATATGAATTTAAAATTTTTTATTCTTTTATTATCTCATACTCAAAATTTTGAGTAGTTTCATTGACTTGTAAAAGTTTCGCACCATTTTTGCTATGAAATTTTGTAGCCATTTCAGTTAGAGGAGAGAGCGTGACTAGTCTATTTAAATGGTTAGATTTTTTAATCTTTTTGTAAACTTCCTTAACAATCAATTTTCCACCACCTTTTTTTTTAGACCAAACTGTATAGGCAATAGCAATCTGACCAACATTTTGACCTCTGTGAGTGCTTTGTAAATGAGCATCTTGGCTAAATTTATCCAGCTCCTCTACATTTATTGGTACTTTATTTGTAAAAGCGAAGCACATTACAGCATGAATTTCTTTTTTGTATTTTACACCGTATATTTTTCTGCCGTGACTTCTTCTGAAAGTCACACTTAATTCTGGTCTAACTGGATCTTCAGAAACATTACATTCTTTAAGTTCAACTAATTCAGCACCTTTAACCCAGCCAAAAAAGTCATCAATATTTTTATTTATTATTTGTTTATTTTTTCGAATTCTAGCTTTAATTCTTGGTTTAAATTTTTTTGAGTTTTTTAAACTATTATTATCTAGGTATTTCTCTGCTAGTTTATTTCTTACATTTTTAAAAATCTCTTTCATTTTTTAATTTTTATTTATTTTAACTAAAAGTATAATAAAGCAAAAATTACCCCTAAAACTACTACTGTAATCGTAGCAACAATGTAATTTATCTTAATATTAAATTTTTTATAAATCGTATCATTTATCTTATCCCAGAATAGAACTAACAAAAATATAGCGATAGCAGGTATGATAAATTTAATCATCGACTATGTGTTTTTGTCTCCAACATATACTGAAACACCTCTAGCGTTAATATCAACATCGAATTTCTTGTGTAATGGAGGGAAAGCTCTTTGAGAACAGTCTAATCTATCACACGTTCTACATGACACACCTATTGGTATTTCTGTAGATTTATCATTAATGTTTAAATTTTCTGAGTAAATAAATTCTTTTGCATATTTTGCTTCACATCCCAATCCAATAGACAAAATACTTTTTGATTGTCCAAATCTTCCAATCCCTTTTTCAACTGTTCTAGCTATACATACATACTTTTCACCATTAGACATTTTGCTAACAGCAGCTTGAATAATACCAGGTCTTGTCAAAGCTGAATAAACGTTCCAACGTGGACAAGCACCACCATATCTTGGAATTTCTATTCCTGATAACGAAAATCTTTTAGATATATTCCCAGCCATATCTACTCTTAAAAAATGAAATGGTATCCCTGGTAATTTTGGATCTTGTAAACATGTTACTCTATGAGCTACTTGTTCAAAAGATGTGGCAAAAGTATTTTGCAATAACTCTAAATCATACTTAAGTTTTTTACATTCTGTATGAAAGAGTTTATAAGGCATTAAAATTGCAGCACCACAGTAATTTAATAAAGCAATTTTTGTTAATTTTTTTGACTCATCAGATGGAAAAGTAAATTTAGATAAGTATTCCTCGATTTCTTTATCGGCACCTTCTTGGGCTATTTGGGCGGCTGCGTGTAGTTTTTTTGTTTCTAGAGAACTGTAATCACTCAATAATAGTTCTTTTTTATTTTTTCTGTAGAGTTTTGAGAAAGGTTTATTTTCTTCAGGAATAACATCTTTTACTGTTATATCGTATTCTGATTTTAAATAATCGCAAAGAGCGATATATCTAGTCCTATTATTTTTTTGAACTTTCTCAAAAACGTTATTTGCAAAATCCTCTAATTTTGGAAAATAGTTTTTATTTTCTTGTAAAAAATCTGAAATAACTTCTCCAGGAAATGAATTTTTTCTATTATCAACAATTTTACCGGATATTGTTTCAATTTTATTAATCATTTCATGATCTTTCTTTTTTAAAATATCCCCAAGTCTTACAATTGCTCTGCCAATTTTTGGATTAGTACCTACAAGATCTTTTACTTCAGGACCTAGAATATCTAAATCTTCAAACAATTTATCATCTAGTATTTCTGATAAAGTATTTTCTAAATTTATATCTGATTTTGAGGTTAATTGAGAAAGCTCAATATTCAGTTTTTCACAAATTTTTAAAAGTAAATCTCCATCTATTTTTCTTTTTCCACCTTCAATAAGATTAAGATAACTAGGAGATATATTTAAATCCTCAGCTAATTTATTAGCTTGAAGCCCTAGCTGTCTCCTAAAAGCCTTGATTTTTGGTCCTATTTTAAGATTTAATTGACTCATATTTTCTATTAGTAAATTTTGTAAATTTATTTTTACAATATTTTTCCTTAATTTACAACAGTTTTATACTTTTAAATAGATTTTGTAAATTTTGTAAATTATAAAATTTACATGGACGAAAAATTAAAAAACAACGAAAATGAGGCTCAAATCATAAGACATGAGGACCTTGCAAGACATAATAGCAGAGGTATCTACATGAGAGATGATCATTGTGATTGGGGTTCAAGCGGAATGAAAGATTTGGTTGAGACGATTAACGACTCAAACTAATTTTTAACTCCTTATATTCATTTTCAATTACTTGAACATTACAGGGTCAATAATGAGCGCAGAAAAGATTTCATATGATTTAAAAAGATTTGCAGGCATTAAGAGAGATTATACCCCTGAAGAAGTTGAAAGACTTAGAGGCTCAATTAAAATTGAATATTCAATTTGTAAACAACAATCAACTAAACTTTGGAAATTATTAAATACAGAAAATTATGTTAATACTCTTGGATCTTTGTCAGGTAATCATGCGGTTCAGCATGCAAAAGCTGGTTTGAAAGCAATTTATTTAAGTGGTTGGCAAGTAGCAGCCGATGCTAATAGTGCTGGAGAGATGTATCCTGATCAATCTTTGTATCCTTATGATAGTGCTCCGAAATTAGTAGAGTCTATGAATAACGCATTAATTAGAGCTGATCAGATTCAGCATATGGAATTAAAAGATGGTGATATGAAAAAGGAGAAGAGAATTGATTACATGCTTCCAATCATTGCTGATGGAGAAGCTGGTTTTGGTGGACCTTTAAATGTATTTGAACTTGCAAAAAAATTTATTAAAGCAGGTGCTGCTGGTGTTCATTTTGAAGATCAATTAGCAAGTGAGAAAAAATGTGGCCACATGGGAGGGAAAGTTTTGGTTCCAACTGGTACCATGATAAAAAATTTAAAAGCTGCTAGATTGGCAGCTGATATCGCAGATGTGCCTTTAATTATTCTAGCTAGAACCGACGCAAACGCTGCTAAATTAATCACAAATGATTTTGATGGAAATGATAAACCTTTCCTAACAGGGGAAAGATCTCCAGAGGGTTTCTATTATGTAAAAGCTGGAATTGAACAAGCTATATCAAGGGGCCTTGCTTATGCACCCTACTCAGATTTAATTTGGTGTGAAACAGCTACGCCAAATTTAGAGGAAGCAAAAAAATTCGCAGATGCTATTCATAAAAAATTTCCAGGAAAACTTTTAGCATATAATTGTTCTCCATCATTTAACTGGAAAAAACATTTATCTGATGACGAGATAGCATCATTTCAACAAAAAATTAGTCAAATGGGTTATAAATTTCAATTCATTACTTTAGCAGGATTTCATACACAAAATATTGCAATTTTTGAACTAGCTGAAAAATATAAAAAAGAAGGTATGACAGCATACTCAAGAATTCAACAACAAGAATTTGCTCGTGAGAAAGATGGATATACTAGTGTAAAACATCAACGTGAAGTTGGTACATCTTATTTTGATGCAGTATCCAATACAATAAGTAGCGGGAAAAGCTCTACCACAGCAATGGCAGGTTCTACAGAGTCTGAACAATTCTAATAAAACTACTCCTCTTGTATTATTAGTAATTAACTGGCCCAGAAATGGGTCAGTTAAGATTTGATTTTATAACCTTTTTTAAGAAGAACTGTAACTACTGTTATACAAATGGATAAAAATAAAAACATAGTTCCTATACTTATCCATATATTGAAATCAGAAACTCCATAAAAAGAAAATCTTAAACCATTTATTAAGTAAACAACTGGATTAAAATAAGTCACAGTTTGCCAAAATGACGGCAGCATATCTAATGAATACAAACTCCCACCTAAAAATACCATCGGTGTCACAAACAAAGTTGGAATTATAGACATTTGCTCAAAATCTGAACTAATTAAACCTATTAAAAAACCAAATAAAGCAAAAGTAAATGCCACTAAAATTAATAAAAATATCATAAGCAATGGATATTTGACTTGTACATCAACGAAAAATAATGAGGTGATAAATATAATTATACTTACTATTAGTGTTTTTGTTGCACCAGCTCCTACAAAAGCAAGTACGACCTCTAATGTTGAAATTGGAGCAGCTAAAATTTCATAAATTGTTCCATTAAATTTTGGAAAGAAAATTCCGAAAGAGGTATTACTAATTGATTGGGTTAATAATGTTAACATCAACAGACCAGGCACGATGTAAGATCCGTAGCTTATTCCATCAATTTTTTCCACATACCCTCCAATTACTGAACCAAAAACTATAAAATATAGCGAAGTCGTTAATACTGGAGATAATACAGATTGAGTTAAAGTTCTTCTAAAACGATCCATTTCATGAAGATAAATTGCTCTCAACGCATAAAGATTAATTTTCATTTTTTTCCCTGACTAAATTTACAAAAATTTTTTCTAAAGTACTTTGTTCGGTTTTTAAATCTTTTAATTTTAGGCCCGCATCTTTTAAATCTTGTAGTAAATTTGTAATTCCTGTCTGTTTCGCCTGGACATTATAAGTATAATTCAAGCTCATCAAGTCCGGTGTAAAAGATAAGTTGTATTTTTGGAGTGTTGTTGGTATTTGATTTATTTTTTCTTGTAAATCTATTGTAAGTTTTTTATGACCCATTTTTTTTAATAGTTCCTTAGTTTCATCTACTACTACGATTTCTCCCTGATTTATAACTCCAACTCGATCAGCTATTGCTTCTGCTTCCTCTATATAATGAGTAGTTAAAATAATTGTAACGCCTGTTTTTCTTAAATTTTCAACAACTTGCCACATTTCTTTTCTTAACTCTACATCAACACCAGCCGTAGGTTCATCTAAAAATAAAATTGTCGGTTCATGAGATAAGGCTTTAGCTATCAAAACTCTTCTTTTCATTCCACCAGACAATTGTCGAAGTTTGAGATCTTTTTTATCCCATAAACTTAGTTGTTTTAAAACTTTCTCAATATGATTTGGATCTGCTTTTTTTCCATAAAGACCTCTCGAGTAAGAAACATTATTAAAAACTGTTTCAAATTGTTCTAAAGTTAATTCCTGAGGAACTAGACCTATTCTTGAACGAGTTTCTCTGTAATCTTTTATAATGTCATAATCATCTACACTAACATTCCCTGAGGTTGGATTTACTATTCCACAAATAATACTTATCAAAGTAGTTTTACCTGCTCCATTAGGACCAAGCATTGCGAAAATTTCACCTTTTCTAATCTTTAAATTTATATTCTTTAAGGCATTAAAGCCATTGTCATAAACTTTTGATAAATTGTTTATTAAAATCTGATTATCTGACATGAGGCATTTATATAGTTATTAATTGATTTAATACAATCAACTTATACGAAGCTTTTTAGCTTTAATAATCAACAAAGGTAGAAAGGTCGCTACAATAAAAGATAAAAAAAGCAAAGATTGTGTAACAAAAGGTGGAAATAAATCTTTTGGTATGAAAACTCCAACTAACAAACTTTTAGAAAAATCAGGAGAAGGAAATAATATAAAACCACCAATCAATCCAATCAAAATAGAAATATAAGCTAAATTTTCATTGATTGATTTATCATAAAAACTTAGAAAAACAGTTAAAACAAAAGCACAACAAAATAAGTCTGCTAATAAAAAAAGATACAAAATATCAAATCCTTTTGATGCGATAATAAAAGAGATAAACGATAAAAATAAAATTATATATTTAGAAAAGTTAAAATCATTAGTTTTTTTACTCAAATTAAATACTGCTTTTCCATCTAAAATTAACAAACTTGAGATTGCATTAATTAATGTGTCCACAGTTGAAATTGTTAATGCCATACCCAGTATAATTATAAATAAAGATAAAAAAATTGTTTGCTCTTTAAGTAATAATGAAAAAAATCCTAGATCTGGTCTAGTACTAGGGTCAATTGAGAAAGCTACCATTCCTGAAAAACCCATAAAGAAAACAATAGGAATTATAATTAAAAAAGAAATAATTAAGCTTTTTTTTAAAGTTTGGTAATTTTTAGCTGCATACACACGTTGCCAATTTCCTTGATGGAATAAATTAGTTGCGGCTACTGCAATAAAAAAAGTTAAGCCTGCAGTATAATTTGGAATGTAATGACTACTCAGAAGTTGAGGATTTTTTTTTAACACAAAATCAAAAGAAAATTTAGAATCTGTAAACGAAGTAATATAAATAAACGAGATAAATAACAAAACTCCTATAACAATCATTTGAATATTATCAGTAAAAATTGAAGCCTTTAATCCACCATATAAAGTATAAATTAGAGTAGACGAAAGAACTACTAAAGCTGTAATCCAAAATTCAGTGCCAGATATATAATTGATCAAAACTGAAATAGCGGTTACCTCAGCGCACAAAAAAATGAACATATAAAATATGGTCATCAACAAAATTAGCTTAAATAAACTTTTACCAAATTTTCTTCTCATAAATTCTATTAAAGAAGATCCTTTGGGGAATTCATTTCTAATTTTTTTTCCTAAGTAAATTAAAAAAAATAGTGGAAAAGCTGTACCTAAAGAATAGCCAATAACTGCACCTATCCCTCCCCAAGTCGCAGCAGATGCAGGTCCAAATAAAATCCAAGCTCCTAATGCTGATGATGTTAAACTGGTGGTTAATGAAAAGACACCAATATTCCTATTAGCAGTTAAATAATTATTTAATCCTTTGAATTTTTTAGTGTGATTAATTCCCAAAAAAGCAAATAACAAACTGATTGCAATTATTAAGATTAATGAAGTGGATTGTTCTAAAAAAAAAGAATTATTCATTTATTTCCCTTTCTGAATTACCGGACAGGTTCTTAGGGTTTAATCTCAGTCTAAAAAGACACCCCTTTAAATATAATACTTTAATATTATTAAAAAAAAAGAAGAATAATGTTTAGAAATTTAATTTCTATTTTCTAAAACAATTATTCACTAAAATTGCCATTAAAATCCACATCACAAATACCTCGCCATTTGTAAATGAATAATCAGCTCCAGCAAATCCCGCTATAAAATTTATTGCATAAATTATTATAGTTGAAATAACTAAACTGGTTACAAGATTTATAAGTCCGCTTAAGTAGTTCATGATTAATCTTAACTACAATTTAATTGAATGCAAATCAAATTTCTATTTATAGGGGAAGATTTTTTTTGATGCTGGAAGACTACAAAAGACCCAGGTTGTATTCAAGAAATTAATTTTGATTTTTGTTAAATATATTCCTTGAATACAACCTATCTAAAATTTATCTTTTTTATACAAGGAGGTAGTTTTAATGAATCAAATGCCACCTGACACTTAGCTGGGTAGCTTTATATTTCATAAAAACATAAACGAAAAAAATAAAAGTCCATTAGGACTTAAATGCCAAAAAGGCGACTAAGGGGAGCTCTTTTGGTTGGAGAACGAAAGAGCGAACCCCTTCGTTTAATCTTAAAATTTAATGTGGTGCTCTAAATTTACTATGACAAGCTTTGCAATTACTCCACATCATTTGAGTTAAAGTAGCTCTTACATCATCAGCATCCTCAAATAATGATGATAATTTAATCATATCGTCTGATGCTTTTTTCATTAAATCATTAAACTCTTTTTTATTTTCCCAAATTAAAGGTAGAGCTTCAGTTTTAAAACCCTCTTTTGAATTATCCGGAAAATATTCTAACAAAGTTTTATAATTTTCACTCATTTCTATCATTAAAGATTTAGCCTTATCAAATTCTCCTTTACTAGCCAAAGCTTGTACTCTTTTTGCAGTACTATAATTTTTGCTAAACAAGGCTTTTCTTCCTTTTATTATTTCCTCAACGGACATTTCAGAATTAGCTGGAAGCGACAATAATACGAAAATTAAAATGCAGAAAAAATATTTAAATACATTTATGATATGATTAATTAACATATGCGATTAAAAAACACTCTAACAGAATACGGAGCTATTTCAAAAATATTTCATTGGTTAAGTGCCGCAGTATTAATAATTCAAATTCCTCTAGGTATGTATCTAGTAGACATGGATTTCAGTGAAAAAAGATTGACCATAGAAAATATTCATGTTGCAGTCGGTATAAGTATATTTTATTTAACTATACTAAGGCTTATATATAAAACTTTTAATCCAACCCCAAACTTAAATAATAATATTTTTCCTGGGCAAAAAATAATTGCAAAATTAAATCATGTGTTTTTATATATTTCAATTTTAATGATAACAATCTCGGGTGCTTTAAAAAAATTATTTAACGGTGAAGAGCTTAATATGTTTTTTTTCAATCTTGAAATTCAAGATAATTTTGAATTAGCCGAAATATTTTATGAAATTCATATCCTGGGCAATTATACACTTATCGCATTAATATCTTTACACATTTTTGCTGTTTTAATTCATAAAATATTGTTTAAGGAAAATTTGCTTAAAAGAATTTTATAAAATAATACAAGTTAACTTATCTTTAAATTTCAGTTGATTTTTATAACTTAATTTAATTTCTTCAATCCCTTGGATAAGTTGTTTTTTTGATAATGGTATTAGCGTAGAAATATATCTATTTTTAATCATATCGAGATATTTCTTTTTGCTTATTCTCACATTAAAAATAAATTTTTTTTGAATTCTTTGAGGATATAAATTTGTAATAATCTTAAATATCTTTTTATCTCTTATAAGAGATTTATTAAGTTTTAGTTTCATTAATTTAAAAGTTGGAATTTCGTTGTTTTCTGCATCTAAAGTGAAAATTACAATTTTACCTTTTGTATTTAATATTTTTTCTAATGATTTTAATAATTTTTTTACCTTACTTAATTTTATTAAATGAATTGTTTGTTTAATCATAATTAAATCAAACTTTTGACTTTTTCTCAAAGAAAGATTTAAAATATTTGCTTTTTTAAATTTAATTCTTTTATCTCTATCTTTGTGATTAACAATATCTATGCCTAGAGGTTTATATTTAAGTTTTAACCTTGATTTTAAAGAACCTAAAATCTTCCCTCTTCCACAACCAATATCTAAAATTTTAAAATTTGAATTAATTTTGGTATTTTTGATTAAAAAATTATTAAATGAATTAATATAATTTTGTGAAGATAACCAAGTTTTATTGTCCCAATTTTTAATGACAACTGATGCCATATTTTTTTAATCTCCAATAATTATATGGCCAAGGTGTTAAAAAACCTACAATAAGCATTAAAGGTACAACCCACCAGGTTAATATTGCTCCACCAGTTAAAAAGTAATCGGTTAAATTCATTGTGGTTTCCATGCTTATCATTGAAATAAAACTCATCCCCAATGCTGTTTTAAAAGCTTTATTAAATTCCAAATTTTGACGGATTAGAATAATTGTTTCTAAAATTATACTTGTAATCAACCCATTGATAATTGCTAATATCATAATTGCTAAAACCGGGAATGGTATTTTGGTCAATTGAAAAAATAAAATTGTTCCAAAATCTCCGATCGAACACCCAAGTAAACACCACGCAGTATTTTTAGCACTCTGTTTCCATGTGTGTGAACAAGACCAATCAAATGTAGTGGATTCCATTCTTATATGATAATGTTTAGTTATGATTTTTAAACAACTATTTGATCAAAAATCTAGCACATACACATACTTAATTGCCTCATCTAAAGGAAGAGAAGCTTTGATAATTGATCCAGTTTTAGAAAACGTAAGTGATTACATAATTTTATTAAAAGAATTAGATTTAAGATTAGTAAAAGTAATTGACACACATATACACGCTGATCATGTAACGGGTGCTTCAAAATTAAAAGACATTACGAAATGCTCCACAATAATGGGCGATCATACTCCGGCTGATGCTGTTGAAATTAAAGTAAAAGATGATGAATTTATAAATTTAGAAAATTTAAGAATTAAAGCAATGTATACCCCGGGTCATACTTCAGATAGTTATAGTTTTTTGATGGATAATTATCTTTTTTCTGGTGACACATTGCTGATAAATGGAACAGGTCGAACTGATTTTCAAAATGGAGATTCGAAAGATGCATATAACTCAATTTTTAATAAACTATTAAAACTTCCTGATGAAACTTTTTTATACCCTGCTCACGATTATAAAGGAGAGAAAGTGAGTACTATTGGTAAAGAAAAAAAACAAAATCCAAGATTACAGGTTAGTAGTGTAGATGAATATGTTGAGTTAATGAACAATCTAAAACTAAAAAAACCCACTGAAATTGATTTTAATGTTGCAAAAAATATTAATTTAGGTGCTTAATTTAAATTGAGGCTTTTAATGCTTCGTAAATTAAATCTTCGGTTGTTTCACCAATACTTCTATAAACTTCTTGATTACCTTTAAAAATTATTAATGTTGTTTGATATTGTACATCAAAAAAATTAGAGATTTCCTTTTTAGTCACATCAAATGAAAAATATTCAATATTATCAAATTTAATGTCTAATAATTCACCTTTATTTTTTGCATTCTGAAGGATTTTCATTTGACCAGCACATGATGGGCAATATTTTATCCAAGAACTGATTACTACAATTTTTCCATCTGATTGGGCTTTATCAAACAACTCTTTCTTAAAAGTTGTTTCTTTTTCCATTGCATTTGCACTTAATGAAAATAGAAAGAAAATTGATATTAATATTTTTTTCATAATTTTTTATACCATAAAAATTAAAAACCAATAAGAAGCTAGCCCTGAGATAATTGTCGCAATAATATTTTGACTTATTATTCCAATTAACATTGCAATTATTGCTGCCATTATCTTTGGATTGTTTTCTAATTGAAAATCTCCAGAGTTATCCAAAAAAATAGCAGGAAATATAATTGCAGGAAAAATTGCTGAAGGCACAAAAGAGAGAATTTCTCTTATTCTATCATTGAACATTTCTTTCTTTAATAATGCTATCATTGAAAACCTTGTCAAAAAAGTTATCAAACCACAGTATATAATTAATAGCCAGTTACTCATTTTTTTTATTCAACTTAGTTAAAATTGCTGCTGTCAGTAAAGCAGTTACTCCAGCGACAATTACATATGCTTTATAAGGAACATAATTAAATCCAAACGTTGCCACTAAACCTGAAATAATTATCACAATCACATTTATCAATTTTCTAAAATCGTTAACCAATAATGCCAAAAAAGTTAAAGGCACTGCAAAACTTAAACCTAGTTTTTCAGGAATAAAAGCTCCCAAAACAATTCCTAAAAAAGTGGTTGTCTGCCAAATAACCCAACAAGTAATACCACCACCGAATAAATGAAAATATTTATTTTTATCTTTATTTTTTTTAAAATACTCATTTGATCTTGCAAAAGCTTGGTCAACTAAAAAATATGAGATTATAATTTTCCAAATAAGTTTTAAATCTGATAAATGTTCTGAAACAACAGCTCCATACAAAAGATGTCTTGAGTTCACTGCTCCAACTGAACTTATTATAACTAAAGATGAGGCGCCTCCTGAAAATAATTGCAGTAAAACAATTTGTGAAGCACCACCAAAGACTATTAATGACATTCCCATTGTTTCTATTGGGCTAAATCCAATATCGATTGAAAGAACCCCAAATATTAAACCAAATGGAACAACTGGAATCATCAGTGGGCTAACATCAAAAATACCCTTTAAAAAAACTCTAAATTTATTGTTCATTTTAGAGAGTTTTTATTAGAAGCAAACAATATGATCAATATGAATTGGTCTTTTTATGCCAAATTTTTCATTCTCCTCGTGTTGGTGAATATGATGAGAGTGAACAAAAACTGGAATTAATAAATTACTAGGCGTTTTAAGAGTGTAGATAAAATTTGTGCCCCTAAACTTTCTATCTATAACTTCAAACTTTAAATTACTTTGGTCATCATGATGCAAGTCCTCTGGTTGAACCAAAAGTTTTACTTTTGATCCTATTGGAAAAGGTTTATTAAAATTACCCGTAATTGTTCCAAGATCTTTATTTTCTAAACTTTTAGGACTTGTAACCTCTGCAGGAATAAGAATGCCTCTATTCAAAAAATTAACTACTTCTATTGAGTTTGGTAAATGATAAACGTTATATGGATCATCAAATTGTTTAAGTTCTTGATTTAAAATAATTCCACATTTTGATCCTAAATAAAATGCTTCATAAGAGTCATGTGTCACAATTATTGTTGAAATTTTTAATTTATAAAGAATTTTTTTTAGTCTAACTTGAATTTCTTCTTTAAAACTTTGATCAACATTCGATAAAGGCTCATCTAATAATAACAAATCTGGTCGTGTCATTAAAGATCTTGCTAATGAAGCTCGTTGTGCTTCACCAGCACTTATCTCATGTGGGTATTTGTTGAGAATATGAGATATATCTAATAAATCGATAATATCTTTTACATCAATTTTTTTTTCAATTTTTTCTTTATTTTTCTCTGAACCTAATAAAATATTTTTTTGAACATCATAATGTGGAAATAAACTATTATCTTGAAAAGCGAGAGATACATTTCTATTTTCAGGTTCAATATTAATTTTTTCTGATGAAAGAACTTTTCCATTTAATTCTATTGAACCTTTTTTTATTCTTTCTAAGCCAGCGATCGTTCTAAGTATGGTAGTTTTTCCAATACCAGATGGGCCCAAAAGGCAAATTACATCACCTTCATTCTCAATTGAAAAAGAAACATTTTTAACTTTAGTTTTTCCATCAATATTAAAATCAACATTTTTTATTTCAAAAAAATTTTTACTCATTATTATCTCTTAATATATATTTAGATGTAATTATAATGAAAGAAGTTGCAATTAAAATTAAAAATAATGATGGGGCTGCAGCAGCCTCTAATAAATCTTCGGATGCGGATATATAAGCTGTAGTTGCAAAAGTCTCAAAATTAAAAGGTCTCAAGATTAAAGTAATAGGTAATTCCCTTATAATCTCTAAAGAAATCAATATACAAACAAATAATAAAGAATTTCTCAAGAAGGGTATATGAATATTCATAAATGTTTTTCGTTTTGAATAACCTAATAAATAAGAACTTTCGTCGACTGAGATATTAATTTTTTCATATCCAGATTTAATTCCATTAAAGGCCAAAGAATAAAATCTCACAAAATACACGAGAACTAATCCTAAAATAGAGCCAATAAATATTTTCTTGATAGAAAATAATCCTAGATTTTTAACAACACTCTCGTCGAACCAAGCTATGAAAGTTATAAATGCGACTGCTAAAATTACACCAGGTATTGCATATCCTGAAATTGATAAAGTTGATAAAATATTTAAAGTTTTATTTTTTGTAACTCTATTTCCATAGTTTGAGATTAAAGAAAACATTATCAATACGAAGCTTGATAAAATAACTAAATAAAGTGTATTACTCAAAAGATTAATAATTTGTAGATCAAATAAATTTTCTGGAAATTTAATTGTCCAATACAACATTTGACTTAAAGGAAATAAAAAACTTAAAAAGAAAACAAGAAAACAAAAAAGGAAGGCAGCTATTGATTTGGTTCCCTTAAGTTGTAACTTCTGTTTTTGTTTAAAACCTCCTTTTGAATTAAAGTGATATTTCGCCTTATTTCTTGATAAATTTTCTAATATAAACAAGGCAAATATGAACAATAATAAGAAGAATGATAACTGATTTGCAAAAGCAAGGTCATCAAATGTTATCCATGAATTATATATTCCTGTAGTAAGTGTATTTATTGAAAAAAAATCTACTGCCCCAAATTCTGCTAGTGTTTCCATTGCAACTAAAGATAAGCCAGCAACTATTGCTGGTCGTGCTGCAGGAAGAATAATTGAATATAATGTTTTAAAATTTGTAAAACCCAAGTTTTTACCTAGGTCAATGAAGTTTTGTGATTGATATAAAAACGAAGCTCTAGCTAAAATATATACGTATGCAAATAATGAAAAAGAAAGAGATAGTATGACTCCAATCATTCCATCAAATTTTGGAATATATAAATTATAATTTTTATCTCCAAATAAGTTTTTTAAAATAGAATATGCTGTACCGTAATTTTCAAAAAAGGCTGTTAATGAATAAGCATAAATATATGGAGGAACTGCAAATGATAGTATCAATGCCCATTTAAAAAAATTACTTAATGGAAATTCATAAAAAGATACCAAGTATGCAGTTCCAGTTCCAATCAAAAAAGTTAATAATAGAACACTTATCAATAAAATTATGGAGTTAGAAATATACTCAAATAAAAAAGTATCTCTTAAAATTCCATAGTAATTTGATGTGGATTCAAAAAAACTTAAAAATACAGTTAGAATTGGAATAATAACAAAAATAGAAATGAAAAGAGAAGATATATACCAAAAATTTATTCTCATAATTTATATTCCGCCTTATAAATATGGAAAGTATTTGTGTCCACACTTTAAAAAAAGCGTGGACACCCAGAAAAAAATCAAAAATCAAATACTTTTAGGATATGCGGAACCTCCCTAGTTTTAATTTCTGAAATTTTTCTATCATTTATTCTTTTATCGATTTTTTGACATTCCAAATAACATGGAGTGCATCCCTTTGAGGATTTATTAAAATCAATATCCGAAATAAATTTCTTTTTATTTTTCACCATTTTACTTCCAGCCAGCAGCTGTCATTACTTCTAACGCATCTGCTTGTTTAGCTCCATAACTAGAAACTTTTGTTTTAAGATCTTGTTTAAAATCTAAACCAATATTGTTTACCACTAACGGATTTGCTGAAACATTATCAATCATTGGAAACTCAAAGGTATTATTTACAAAATGTTCTTGAGACTCTGGTGTTAATAAAAACTCTACAAGTTTAATGGCATTAGTTTTATTAGGAGCATTTTTTACTAATGCTGCACAACTAATATTCATATGAGTTCCTCTATCACCTTGATTAGGAAAAAAAGCTTTAACTTTTTTTGCAGCTTCTTGTTGTTCGGGACCCTTTTTACCAGACAACATTAATGCAAGATAGTAAGTGTTGGCTACGGCAATGTCAGCTTCGCCAGCTGCAACTGCCATTATTTGTGCTCTATCATTTCCTTTAGGCGTCCTAGCCATATTAGACACAACTCCTTTCGCCCATTCAGATGTTGCTTTTTTTCCATTATTTTTAACTAATGAAGCTACAAGTGATTTATTATAGATATTGTTGGATGCTCTTATAACTAGTCTACCTTTCCATTTTGGATCAGCTAGACTTTCGTAAGTTAAACCAGATAGCTCAGCTCCAGAAACTCTCTCAGGTGAATAATAAACTATTCTTGCTCTTTTTGCGATTCCAGTCCAATGGCTTGTTCTAAAATTTGCTGGCACTGCTGCTTTAATAGCTGCAGATGTTAAACCAGATTGAGTCATTCCCTTTGATTTAAATACTCCACATCTTCCTGCGTCAGCAGTAATGTAAAGGTCTGCGGAAGAGTCGACACCCTCTTCTATCATTCTTTTTTCAAGTGCGCCTGCCTTACCATTTATCAAGTTAACCTTAATTCCTGTTTTATTTGTAAACTTGTTATAAAGTTCAGCGTCAGCCTTATAATGTCTTGCGTTAAAAACATTTACCTCATTTGCCATCACAACTGATGAGGTAAATAAAGATGCTATCAATGCAAAAATTGATATATTTCTCATTATTTCTCCATTCTTCCGCATGATTTAATTGAGAATGAGAACTATTCTCATTGAGAATGATTATCAATCGCAAAGATGTCGCAGGCTAACTAAGACTTCCAGTCGCCTATTTTGCTGAACAAAAAGTTCCTAAAAGCCTGAACTCTGGCTGTGTTTTTTAAAGATTGTGGATAAACAAAGTGTGCCTCTGTGATTGGTCCCTCAGATTTAGGTAAAACTTTAATAATATTGGTCGAATTACTTACTAAATATTCAGGCAGTGCTGCTAAACCTACTCCAGACTCCACTGCTAGTAAAAGTCCCATAACACTATTTACCTTCATTATAGGTTTTCTTTTTTTTCCGTCATGCATCCCTAACTTTAATGCCCACTCTGGATTATAAACTGGAGAAGGTGCTCCTTTGCCAAATGATATGAATTTGTGTTTATTTAAGTCACTCACAGTTTTTGGCATACCATATTTTTCTAAATATTTGTTAGACCCATAAATATAATATTTTAGATCTATAAGCTTTTTTTGAATATAATTTAATTGTTTAGGTCTTCTCATAAAAATACCAATATCTGCTTGTCTTGTACTTAAGTCCAGCTCCTTATCCTCAAAAATCAACTCAATTTCAACCTCGGGATTTAACCGCATAAATTCCTCAATTCTAGGTGTTAACCAATGAGTTCCAAAACTTCTAACTGTTGTAATTGTCAATTTTCCTGTTGGTTTATTTTTTTGATCTCCTAGTGAAGTTTCCACTTCTTTGAGTTTACTTATAACTTCGTGTGCAGTCTTAAATACATATTCTCCATTTTCGGTGAGCGTAAGACCTCTTGCGTGTCTCTCAAATAATTGAACTTTTAAGTCTTGTTCCAAAGATTGAATTTGTCTACTTATTGCTGATTGACTAAGATTTAAATTTATAGTTGCATTAGTAAAACTTCCTGCTTCTGCAACTGCATGAAAAATTTTAAGTTTATCCCAGTCCATTATTTATTTAAATCAACTAAAACTCTTCCAGAAATTTCACCCTTTAATATTTTAGGATAAGTTTCAATTAACTCCTCCAAGCTAACAGTTTGAATAGATTTTTCTATTAAGCTAAAATCGATTAATTTTGCAGCTTCTTCCCAAATAAATTCTCTTCTTTTGATGCTACAATTAGCTGAGTCCATTCCCCAAAGTTTTATTCCACGTAACATAAAAGGAATAACATTTGTATTAAGTTCATTTGTACTTGCATTACCACACACTGCAACAATCCCATTTGAATTAGTTTGAACAATTGCGTTAGCTAAAATTTTACCACCGACGGTGTCGACTACCCCATCCCATAAACCTTTATCTATAAGTTTTGGATCTTTATCAAATTCACTACGATTTATAACACTTTTGGCACCTAATGATTTTAAATAATCCGCTTTAGAATCTTTTCCTGTTACCGCAGTAACGTTGTATCCCATTTTATTTAGTATCATAACTGCAATGCTTCCTACTCCACCAGTTGCACCTGTAACTAAAACATCATTTACTTTTGCACCAAGCAATATTTCCTCTCGAGCTTTTATTGCAAATGCTGCCATTAAAGATGTAAAACCAGCAGTCCCTAAAATCATTGCCTGTTTAGTTGTTAAATCACTTGGTTTCTTTACTAAGAAGTCACTCTTAACTTTTGCTATTTGAGAATATCCACCATAAAAAATTTCACCAACTCTAAAACCAGTTAAAATAACCTCATCACCTGATTTAAATTTTGGATTTTCACTTTCTAAAACAGTTCCTGAAAAATCTATACCTGGGATATGGGGGAACTCTTTTACTAACCTACCACCATTTTTTAAAATCATTCCATCTTTAAAATTAAGATCTGAATAATCAACTTTAATAGTTACATCACCATGTTTTAAAAAACTTTTGTCTAATGATTTTACTTCTCTTGTAAAGTTGTCACCCTCTTGATTTAAAACTAATGCTTTAAATTGGTCTGACACTTTTAATCTTTTGAATTGCTTATTAACCTTAAATATCTATTTTGATAACTTAAATCTTCTTTGAATTGACCTAAATAATAATTTGTGACTGTTGTAGCTTGTTCCTTTTTAATCCCTCTCATAGTCATACATTGATGAGTTGAGTCTATTGTAACTGCTACCCCTTTGGCATCTAGAGATTGCATTAGTGTATTCGCAATCTGCATAGTTAATCTTTCTTGAGTTTGTAATCGTTTAGAAAAAACCTCTACTACTCTTGCTAATTTACTTAATCCAACAACTCTCTCATTAGGTATGTATGCAACATGAGCTTTACCAATTATTGGTGCCATATGATGTTCGCAATGACTTTGAACAGAGATATTTTTTTGAATAACCATATCGTCATACCCATCTACATCACCAAAAGTTTTATCTAAAACTTGAATAGGATCTTCCTTATAACCTTTGAAATACTCCTTAAATGCTTTAACAACTCTTTTTGGAGTCTCTAATAATCCTTCTCGATTAGGGTCTTCGCCCATCCAAGATAAAATAGTTTTAAAAGCTTCTTCTGCTTCTTTGTCAGAAATTTTCTTTGAATTTTGATTATTATCAATGTTTTTAACTAACTTCATGGAGGGCTTTATACATATAAATGTGCATTTTTAAAATATTTAATATATCTCTATATGTGCTACATAATCACCGAATATGTTCAAAAAAAGAGAAAATGTGGTTGAAATTGAAGAGGGAAATCTTCTATCACCTAAATTTGATAATGATGGTTTAATACCTGTCATCACAATGTGCTCTCAAACAAAAGAAATTTTAATGCATGGTTATATGAACGTTGAAGCATTAAAAAAAACAATTGAAACAAAAGAAGCTCACTACTATAGCAGATCAAGAAAAGCTATTTGGCACAAAGGCAAAACAAGTGGTTTTGTTCAGAAAGTGACTGAAATCAAAATTGATGATGACCAAGACTCTGTTTGGCTTACTGTTGATATTGGAGACGGAGCTAGTTGTCACGTAGGTTATAGATCTTGTTTTTATAGATCTATACCACTTGGACCAATTGAAAATGGTAGAGAAGTTCAGATGAAATTCACTGAAAAAGAAAAAAAATTTGACCCAGAAAAAGTTTATAAAGGTCAACCCAATCCAACAAAAATTTAATTGAATGGAAATTAAATATCAAAATTTAAGAGTATTAGGTCCAGCAATATTAAAAGTCAAAATACCAGATGAAATACTAGATAAATTAAATGACTATATAGATAAAATCATCAATGATGACTCAAAATTAAAAAAATTAAATTATGGTGAAGCGCTAGTAGGTGATGTAACTCAGGAATTTTTATTAGAAGTAGAATTTGTTAAATCATCAGGTTGGTTAGAATTTTTGGGAAATTCTTGTAAGATTTATACGGAATTAAATGAAGGAAAAAAAATATCAAAATTTAATTTGCTTAAAACTTGGGTTGTTAGACAATTTCAAAATGAATATAATCCAACTCATTGGCATGGTGGACATATTTCTGGAGCTGGGTTTCTTAAAGTTCCTAAATCATTAGGACAAAGTACTCAGCAAAAAAAATCAAAAAAATATAGAGGTGGAAACTTACAACTAATACATGGAGCAAGAATGTTTACTTGTCCTTCAACATTTAATATTACTCCAGAAGTTGGTGATTTTTATTTATTTCCTAATTATTTGATGCACACGGTTTTTCCATTCAAAGGCACTGATGAGGAAAGACGTTCTATCTCATTTAATGCGTCAATTGATGAGGATATATATAATGTATATGGAAAATAAAATTCAAAAAAATGTCCTTGGAGAAAATTTAGAATTATGTTCCAAAAATCCTCTTACAGGTTGGTATAGAGATGGTTGTTGTAATACTGATGAAAATGATCGTGGTTTACATACTGTTTGTGCAAAAGTTACAACTGAATTTTTGGAATGGTGTAAAGAAGCTGGAAATGATTTAATCACACCTCACCCAGAGTTTGGGTTTCCAGGCTTAAAAGATGGAGATGGCTGGTGTGTTTGCGCAACTTGGTATGCAAGAGCGGTAGAAGCTGGAAAAGGTTGCCCGATTTTTTTGAAACGAACTCATGAAAATACATTGAAAGTTTTGCCAATCGAAACACTCAAAAAATTTGCAATAGATCTTTCATAATATAAATTTGGATTATGGGTGAAAATATTTTATCGGTCATATATCTTTTATTAGTAATTGCACTGGTCTTCCCAGGTTTTTATTATGCAAATAAAAATAAAAAAGTTTTTTTGAAAAATCTTATTATTTGGCTAGGTATTATTGGAATAGTAATAATTTTTGCTAATTTTCTAAGATAGCTAATTACATATTTCCATACTTTGGTCCACCGCCTCCCTCTGGAGTGACCCAAACTATATTTTGAGAAGGTTCTTTAATATCGCAAGTTTTACAATGAATACAGTTCTGAGCGTTTATAACAAATTTGTTAATATTATTTTCTCTTTGAACCTCATAAACTCCTGCTGGACAATATCTTTGAGATGGTTCGTCATATTTTTCAAGAGTATATTTTATAGGTAAATCTTTATCTTTTAGCTGTAAGTGTAATGGCTGATTGTCCTCATGATTAGTCCCAGTCAAATAAACTGAGCTTGTTTTATCAAAAGTAATAACATTGTCAGGTTTAGGATAATCAATTTTTGGCATTTTATCTGCAGGTTTTAAAGTTTCATGATCGGAATGCTTATGTCTTAATGTAAATGGAAGTTTTCCTCTGAATAAAATTTGATCAATTCCTGTAAAAATTATACCTAAAATTAAACCCCAATTAAAACTAGGTTTTACATTTCTTGCTTGATACAGTTCTTTATATAACCAGCTTTTTTTAAATAATTCCTCATATAATGATAAATCTTTTTTAGACTGAATATGTTCATTAATAGCCTCTGCAGCTAAAATTCCACTTTTCATAGCAGTGTGAGATCCTTTTATTTTTGGCATGTTTAATGTTCCCGCGTCACATCCAATAAGTAATGCGCCTGGCATAAACATTTTTGGTAAACTTTGAATACCCCCTTCAATTAAAGCTCTAGCGCCATAAGAAATTCTTTTTCCACCTTCTATAATTTTTTTTATTGATGGATGTGTTTTAAATCTTTGAAACTCATCAAAAGGAGAAAGGTGAGGATTTTGATAATCTAAACCTATTACATATCCTAAAAACACTTGTTTGTTTTCAGCATGATAAATAAAACTTCCACCATAAGTGTTTTTATCTAAAGGCCATCCAGCTGTATGCATCACTAATCCCTCCTCATGATTTTTTTCATCTATTTCCCAAATTTCTTTAAATCCAATTCCATATTGTTGGGGATCTTTGTCTTTATTAAGATTAAATTTTTTAATTAATTGTTTTCCTAAATGACCTCGGCAACCTTCAGCAAAAACTGTTACCTTACCAATAAGTTCAATGCCTGGCTCAAAACTATCTTTTTTATTTCCTTGTTTGTCTATTCCCATGTCCTGCGTGGCTACACCTTTAACAGAACCATCATCATTAAATAAAATCTCACTTGCAGGAAATCCTGGAAATATCTCTACACCAAGTGCTTCTGCTTGCTCAGCAAGCCATCTACATAAATTTGCAAGACTAATTATATAATTTTTATGATTTTTTTGAACAGCAGGTAACAACCATGTTGGCCAACTTAATGATTTTGTTTTTCCTAAAAATAAAAATTTCTCCTTAGTGACTTTTGTCTTTATAGGTGGATTTAAATCTTTCCAATTTGGAATTAATTCGTCTAGTGCTCTAGTTTCAAAAACATTTCCACTTAATATATGCGCACCGATCTCAGATGCTTTCTCTAAAATACAAATATTTAGATTTGAATTTAATTGTTTTAGTTTAATAGCAGTTGTTAATCCTGATGGTCCTCCACCAACAATTACTACATCATATTCCATTGACTCTCTGGACATAATAATTTTTTACAGATTATATTATTTTTGTATAGTGTTTAATTTGTTCAGTTCCTCAATAAATTGGGGTACTGCTTCAAAAAGATCAGCTTCTAGACCATAGTCTGCAACACTAAAAATTGGAGCTTCACCATCCTTATTGATTGCGACAATCACCTTGCTTTCTTTCATTCCAGCTAAATGCTGAATAGCACCAGAGATACCAATAGCAATATATAAATCTGGAACTACAACTTTTCCAGTTTGACCCACTTGATGATCGTTGCTTATATATCCGGCATCCACAGCTGCTCTTGACGCTCCAATAGCAGCATTTAATTTATCGGCAACAGAAGTGATTAATTTAAAATTGTCTCCACTCTGCATTCCTCTTCCACCAGAAACAACCACTCTTGCAGTTCCAAGTTCTGGTCTATCTGACTTAATTTCTTCTCTTTTTACAAATTTTGTATTATTAAACTCTTCACTTGGTTCAGCTTTTTCGATTGGCGCAGATCCGCCTGAACTCTCACATGGATCAAAAGAAGTTGGTCTAATAGTAATACATTTTTTTGGATCTTTGCTTTTTACTGTTGCAAATGCATTTCCAGCATAAATTGGTCTTAAAAATGTATCTGCAGAAATTACCTTAATAATGTCACTAACTTGTGAAGTGTCTAAAGAAGCTGCAATCCTTGGCATCAAATTTTTACCAAATGTATTAGCTGAACAAACAACATGTGAATAGTTTTCTGCCAATTTCACTATTACTGGTGCAAAATTTTCTGCCACAAAGTTTTCATAATGAGCTGCCTCTACTTGAATTACTTTTTTGACTAATGGTAACTCTGATAATTTTTTTGCTGCATCCCCACAGTTATTACCAATAATTACAGCATGAAGATCAGTATCCATTTGAGAAGCTGCAGTTACAGCATTCAATGTAAAAGGTTTAAGCTCTTTGTTGTTATGTTCTGCAACTAATAAAACTGACATTATATTACTTTAGCCTCATTTTTTAATTTTTGCACTAGCTCAGCCACACTTTTTACTTTTATTCCTGCTTTTCTTTTTGGTGGCTCTTCAACCTTAATTTGCTCGATTCTTGGTGATGTATCTACTCCTAAATCTGACGCATTTATTTGCTCAATAGGTTTCTTTTTAGCCTTCATTATGTTGGGCAAAGACGCATATCTTGGTTCATTAAGTCTTAAATCACAAGTTACAATAGCAGGAATATTAATCTCTATTGTCTCTAATCCTTCATCAATCTCTCTCGTAACTTCAAGTTTTTTATCCTTAATCTCTATCTTTGAGGCAAATGTTGCTTGAGGCCAATTTAGTAAGGAACTTAACATTTGACCAGTTTGATTACAATCATCATCAATTGCTTGTTTTCCCATAAAAACTAAATCTGGTTTTTCTTTTTCAACAATTTTTTGTAATAATTTGGAAACAGCTAAAGGTTCTAAAATACCATCAGCTTTAATAAGAATGCCTCTATCAGCGCCAACCGCTAATGCTTTACGAACAGTTTCTTGAGCTTTCTCTTCTCCAACACTTACTGCAACTACTTCGGTCGCTTTTCCTGACTCTTTAATTTTTACTGCCTCCTCAATCGCATTATCATCTGGCGGGTTGGTAGACATCTTAACATTTTCAGTTACTACACCAGTGTTATCTTCTTTAACTCTTACTTGAACATTGTAATCAATTACTCTTTTTACTGCGACTAAAATTTTCATTAGGCTCTCAAAAGTTTATTTTCAGCATCGTATGGACTTTCTTCTACTATTGTAGCTTCATACATTTTTCCAAGAATATCAACTTTAAGTTTCTCTCCAACATTTGCTAAATCAGGTTTGACCATTGCTAAGGCAATAGATTTATCTAATCTAAATCCATATTCTCCACCCGTTGCCCTTCCAACAACTTTATCATCTTTATAAATTGGATTGTTACCTAAAACATCTGAGTCTGTTGTGTCATGAACCTCTAGTGTTACTAATTTATTATCAAAACCCTTTTCTCTCCATTTGTTTAGTGCATCAAGTCCTATAAAATTACCCTTGTTTGGATGAATAAATCTGTCTAGGCCAGACTCATAAGGTGAATACTCAATTGATAGTTCAGTTCCCACAAGTTTATAAGATTTTTCTACTCTTAAACTGTTCATCGCTCTGATGCCAAAAGGTTTAAGACCGAGATCTTTACCTGCTTCCATTAATTTATCAAAAATATGGTTTTGATATTCAATTGGGTGATGTAATTCCCAACCAAGTTCACCAACAAAATTTACTCTCATAGCATTAACTGGAGCATATCCAACATTAACATTTTTTGCAGTTAACCATTTAAAGTTTTCATTTGAAAAATCATCGGTCGAAACTTTTTGCATAAGTTCTCTTGCTTTTGGGCCTGCTACGACAAGCACACCTGTACTATTTGTTAAGTCCTCAAAAATAACTGAACCATCAGTTGGCATCCATTTTTGAATCCAGTCATGGTCTAATCTCAAATTCGCTCCAGCTGACACCAAATAATAACTATTTTCAGCTTCTTTCATGATTGTGAACTCAGAGTGAACACCACCTTTAGTATTTAGCGCATGACACAAATTAATTCTTCCGATTTTTTTTGGAAGTTTGTTAGCAACTAAGTAGTCTAAAAATTCTTCAGCCTTTGGACCTTTTATTCTACATTTCGCAAAGGCCGTCATATCTAAAAGTCCAACATTCTTTTTAACGTTTTCACATTCTTTCTTAATTGCATCAAACCATTTTGATCGTCTAAATGACCAATGATCTTTTTGTTCCATGCCATCTGTTGCAAAAAAGTTTGGTCTTTCCCATCCAAATTTTTGTCCAAAGACAGCACCAAGATTTTTCATTCTCTCATAACAAGGAGATGTTCTTAAAGGTCTTGCAGCTGGTCTCTCCTCATCAGGATAATGAACAATAAATACATGACTGTAAGCTTCTTCATTTTTTGCTTTGAGATAAGATTTTGTTGCATAATTTCCGTAACGTCTTGGTTCAACACCAAGCATATCAATAGTTGGTTCACCATCAACGATCCATTCTGCTAATTGCCAACCTGCACCACCTGCCGCAGTTATTCCAAAACTATGTCCCTCATTAATCCAAAAATTTTTAAGTCCCCAGGCTGGGCCAACAATAGGATTACCATCTGGTGTGTAACATATTGCACCATTATAAACTTTTTTCACTCCAACTTCTCCAAATGCTGGAACTCTATGTATTGCTCCCTCAATGTGTGGAGCAAGTCTATCTAAATCTTCTTGAAACAATTCATATTCAGAATCTTTTGAGGGACCTTCTACATAACACGCTGGTGCACCATCTTCATATGGACCTAATATTAATCCACCAGCTTCTTCTCTCATGTACCATCTACTATCACTATCTCTTAATACACCCATCTCTGGCAGACCTTCTTTTTTTCTTTTTTGTATTTCTGGATGCGGTTCAGTTACAATATATTGATGTTCCACAGGAATAACTGGAATATCTAATCCAACCATTTCACCAGTTTGTCTTGCAAAATTTCCTGAACATGAAATGACATGTTCACATTCAATTGATCCTTTGTCTGTTTCAACAATCCATCCCTCTCTAGTTTGTCTCATTGATAACACTGTTGTGTTTCTATAAATCTCAGCTCCTCTATTCCTAGCACCTGTGGCAAGTGCCTGAGTTAAGTCTGCAGGTTGGATGTATCCATCTTCTGGGTGTTGAATTGCTCCAACTAAATCATCAGTATGACAAAGCGGCCAAATTTCTTTGACTTGTTGAGGTGTCAAAAATTTTACATCAACACCAATTGTTTTAGCTACACCAGCATATTGATGATACTCATCCATTCTATCTTTGGTGCTAGCTAAACGGATATTTGAAACCACGCTAAAACCAACATTCTTGCCAGTCTCTTCTTCTAATTTTTTGTAAAGATTTACTGCATACTTGTGAAGTTGACCAACAGAATAACTCATATTGAAAAGAGGTAGCAAACCTGCTGCATGCCAAGTTGAACCTGAGGTTAATTCTTTTCTTTCAACTAAAACAACATCTGACCAACCTTTTTTTGCTAAATGATAAAGAGCACTTACTCCAACAACTCCTCCACCGACTACGACGACTTTTGCTTTAGATTTCATTAAATGATTCCTACTAAATTTTTATTCATAACGAAACAAAATTGTATTATGGATAATCAAATTGAACTTCCTAGTGCTATTGGGCTAGAAACCATTGTGGTCAACCAACAATCCTTAAGGGGTCCTTCAGCAGTATATTTTTCCACTTGCCAGTTGAACTTATGATAAATCTTATCTTTATCTAAAATTATCACCTCAAATTGTACCCATTTGTCACCACCTCCAACCTGTGTAATTGTATGGCTTAAGTGATTTAAGAGCATTTGATATGAGTTGCCTTTAATCATCATTTTGAAATTTGGTAGAGGGCCAGTATTTTTTTTGTTACTGGGATGCGCAAAATTCCAAGTTTGCTCAATACCACTATCTTTATAATTTAAGTCGTTTTTCTGGAGACCACTTAGTTGAATCTCGACAACTTTGGAAGGTTTTATATCACTATTAGGTTTCAATAATTCAGCTTTAGTTATTGAAATTGAAAAGAGAAGAATAATAAAGACTTTAAATATTATCTCGAATTTTTTTAACATCTTTTTTTTAAAATTTAATTAAAATATTTTTCGTACTCTATCTTCGTACATTTATTATCAATGTAAATGATGTCATTTGTCTCAACAATTTTTTTTGCTTCTTCGTTGCTTATGTCTAATTGTAACCATAATACTTTTGCATTTATTTTGACAGTTTCTTCTGCAATTGTGACAACTTCATTCGATGGCCTAAACACATCTACTATTTCTACCGGATTATCAATCTCTGAAATATTTCCAAAAACTTTTTCTCCTAATATTTTTTCTCCTTTCATGGATGGATTTACGGGGTAAACTTTAAAACCATTGTCTTGTAAATATTTCATAACAATAGAGGATGTTTTTGTTAAATCTTTACTTGCACCTACTAGAGCAATATTTTTATATTTTTTTAAAATTTCTTTTATATTTTCCACTCTATTTACTTTTCACCCATTATCTTTTCTTCACAAAACTTCTTAGCTTCTTCAATAGTCATTGGTTGATCCAACTTTTGACTACCTGCAATACAAGCATCGATAGATCTTTTAAAATTATGGTCTCTAAAAGTAAAAATAAAATATATACCAATGATGATTAAGATAATTGTTAGAATATTTTTTACTTTCACTTATTTCTCCACTTTGGTTTTCTTTTTTCTAAAAAAGCTGAGATACCTTCTTTTGCATCCATCGCCATCATATTGTATGTCATCATTTGACTGGTATACGAGTATGCTTTTCTCAGTGGCATTTCTAACTGCTTATAAAAAGCTTGTTTTCCAATTTTGATTGTTAAATTTGATTTTGATGCAATTTTTTTTGCAATTTTCATCGTCTCACTATTTAATTTTGATTTTGAAAAATAATCATTAATTAAACCAATTTCCTTTGCGTAATTTGCTTTAATTGGTTCACCAGTTAGAAGCATCTTCATCATAGGTTTTCTATTAATCTTTCTGCTAACTGCAACCATAGGAGTACTACAAAACAATCCAATATTTACTCCTGGCGTTGCAAAAAGTGCATCTTTGGTGCTGTAAGCTAAATCACAACTAGCAACTAATTGACATCCTGCTGCATAAGCTGCACCATGAACTTTTGCAATAACTGGTTTTTTACCCTCAACTATTTGAAGCATTAGCTTTGAACAAAGATTAAATAATTTTTTATATCTTTCTTTTTTCTTTAAGTCTTTAACTTCTTTTAAATTATGACCTGCACTAAAACCTTTTCCAGCGCCCTCAAGAATAATAACTTTAACCTTTTTATCTTTGTCTAATTTTTTTAAAACATTAATTAAATCTTTCAAATTTTTGTAAGATAAAGAATTGTATGTTTTTGGCTCATTGATAATAACTCTTGCTATATCTTTATTCTGATTGATGATTTTGATATTCATTAAAAACTATTTAAGTTTACCCTCTTCTCTCATCTTTGCTCTTATCTTGGTGGCTGAAATTTTTTGTATTTCCTCAGGTAAAACAATTTCCTCTATTTTGTAACCAACACCTCTTCCATAACAAATGTTTGTAATATTAGGAACTAACATAATTTTAAAACGTCCCTCAAATTCTGGATTAAGTTTATCTTCAATATTTTTTTTTACTGTTTCAAAGTCAAATGGATTATCATCTACACCTTGTACATCTCTGATTTGTATACAAACTTGTCCAGTTTTCTTAATTATTTCTTTAAATAAAGTATAGTGACCATCATGAAATGGTTGCCATCTTCCAAGCATTTGAGCAGTTGGTTTTTTATTATCCCACTTGTAAGTCATTATTTTAATTTCTCATATATCTTTGGAGCCCAATTTTTAGCATCTTGAGTTGTTACATGAAAGTCATACTTATCAGGTTTTACAAACATTTTATTTGTATCGTCAAACCTACCCTCTTTAATTGTATCCACCCAAATAACAAAGTCTGCAGGAAATAAACTTCTTGCCTCAGGAGTAGGACAAATAAAATCTGCTACAACATAATTTCCGTCATTTTTCAATTTTACAGCAAAGTCAGCCATTCTTTTTGCTTGTCTTTTTCTTCCTTCCTCAGAAAAATCCCAATCATTTGCCTCTTTTCTAACTTCATCTGCGTTCAATCTTTTAGCGTTTAACATTGGACCAAGTTCGTTTGCTAACGTAGTTTTTCCTGATCCAGGTAGTCCCATTATTAAAATTATTTTCATTTGATATTAAATTGACACCTTTTTCAAAAAAGATAAAGATCTTATAATGAAATTTTCTCTTGAAATAGGCCCTCAGACAGATCTTGATACAGTACCTCAAGTAAAAGATGTTTATATCACAATGCTTCCAGGGGGTGACTATAGAGAAACAGCTCAACAGGCAGTTGATTTAGTTAAAAAAGGTTTTAATCCTGTTCCTCATTTTCCTGCAAGGTCAATGCTGGATGAAAAACAACTAAAAGATTATGTCTCTAGGTGTAAAGATGGTGGGGTTAAACAAGTTTTAGTAATTGGTGGCGGGAGAGAACCAATGGGAAAATTTGATAGCTCGTTTCAACTTTTAGAGACTGGTTATTTTGAGAAGATGACAATAGGAATTGCTGGACACCCAGAGGGGAGTCCTGATATATCCGACTCAGATTTAGAAAAAGCTATGATAGATAAAAAGCCTTATGCTGATTATATAGTAACCCAATGGTTATTAGATCCACAGCCTATTATAGATTTTGTTTCTAAACAAAGCGTACCAGTACATGTTGGAATTACTGGGCCTCTAAAAATATCAAGCTTAATTAAATTTGCAAATATTGTTGGAGCAAAAAATTCCTTAAATTTTCTTAAATCTAATTTTACTAAGGCGTTAGATTTATTAAAACCTAAAGACCCTAATGATCTAATTGGGAAAGTTAAATCGCATACTGATTTCTTCCACATTTATACATTCGGCGGCTTGAAGGAAACAAACAAGTGGTTGAAGGAGAATGGTTATGTCTAAAGAATTTGACTATACTAAACTAAAGCATGTTACTTCTGTTGATCAGTCAGATCGAAAAGTACCATACAATTTAAGACAAAGTGGGCCTACAAAAGTTGAAATGTTAATTTCAACAAGAGTAAGAAAATCACCATATTGGCATTTATCAATGCAAGCAGGTTGTTGGAGAGCAACTGTTTATAATCGAATTTATCATCCTAGGGGATATGTGAAACCTGAAGATGGTGGTGCAATGGTTGAGTATGATGCAATTGTAAATCATGTAACTATGTGGAATGTTGCTGTTGAAAGACAGATTCAAGTAAAGGGTCCTGATGCAGAAAAATTTGTTGATTACGTGATAACTCGAGATGCAACAAAAATCTCTCCAATGCGAGCAAGATATGTAATTTTATGTAACGCTTACGGAGGTGTTTTAAACGATCCAATACTTTTAAGAATTGCAAAAGATGAATTTTGGTTTTCTTTATCAGACTCGGATATTGGAATGTATTTACAAGGTGTAAATGCAAACGGTAAATTTAATTGCACTATCGAAGAAATAGATGCATGTCCTGTTCAAATTCAAGGGCCTAAATCAAAAGCTCTTATGAAAGATTTGTTAGGTGATCAGGTTGATTTAGAAAATATGCCTTTCTATGGTTTAGCTGAAGTTAAGGTTGCCGGAAGAAGTTGTGTTATCTCACAATCAGGTTTTTCAGGTGAAGCTGGTTACGAAATATATTTAAGGAATGCAACTTTATATGCTGATGATATGTGGAATGCTGTTCTTGAAGCTGGAAAAAAACACCAGCTAATGGTTATTGCTCCTGCTCATCACAGAAGAATTCAAGCAGGAATTCTTTCTTGGGGTCAAGATATGGATCAACAACATAACCCTTATCAGTGTAATTTAGGTTATCAAGTTTCTTTATCTGGAAAAGGTGAGTGGAAAAAAACTTCTGATTACGTTGGAAAAAAAGCTCTTGAAAAAATGGGTGCAGAACTTAAAGCAGGAAAAAAACCATATAAGCTACAGTTGGTTGGTCTTGAGTTAGGAGGAAAACCGATTGATGATTATGCACCAGATTTTTGGTTGATATCTAATGAAGATGGTGGAGATCCAGTTGGTTTTTTAACATCACCTTGGTGGCATCCTGAAAAGAAAACTAATATTGCAATGGGATATGTCCCTTTTGATGGAACATTAAATGCTAATGGTTTTCCAAAAGGAAAAGTTGGAAAGAAATTTAAAGTTCATTTACCAGAGAAATATTCAGATAAACCAGGAGCACCTGTTGATGCTGTTATAGTTGATATTCCATTTAAGGAGTCTTATAACGCTAACACAAGAGAAGTGGTATCAGGTTAATTATTTTTTGGGGAGTTAGAGCTCCCCTTAAAATTACGAATGACAAAAAGTTTCATTATTGCAGTTTGCATTATCATTGCTATTGCATTAATACTCTTTCCATTGATTGTATCTTACAAAGAACAAAAAAATAAAAAAAAATAAATGTTTGCTGAATTTTTAAATATAATTTTTAAATCTATTAAATTAGATAAAACGCTTTATAGCGATAATAAAAATTTTGGTGAAGCTGCAATTTATTTTGCAGGTTTGATAATGATATTAGATGGTGTAGCAGGAGCAGTGGCTGCTAATACTGTGGTGAAAACAGCTATAGGGATGTCTGGACTTACAGCAATTTTAACGTGGTTCATTTGGGCAATTTTTATATATGTGATTGGTGTAAAATTATTTCCAGATAAACAGACAAAAGTACCTTTTAAAAAAGTTTTGATAGCAGTCGGTTTTGCTCATGCACCAGGTTTAATAAGATTTTTTGCATTAACCCCAGAATTGATGATACCAATCATTTTTTTAACTCAATTCTGGATTTTTGCAGGTTTAATTATTTCAACAAAACAGATTTTAAATTTAAAATCTAATTTAAAATCGTTTGGGATAATATTTTTATCTTTCTTGATTATTGCTTTTTTATCAATATCTTTCGTTATGAGTAGAATGAATGCTTTACCTATAAATAGTATCTAAATTGGAAAGATTGTTTTCGAAACCCTGCATGATTTACAAATTTTAAATCCAGTCAAAATTAAATTTTGCGTAACACTTTCATCAGTTTTTTTACATTCATCACAGATATCATTTAACTCATCAGCGTTAGTGTTATGCTGATCTTTTATATGATCATCTTCAATCATTATCGGTTAAACCTGCTCCTGCTGCACCTTTTTTTAAACTTTCTGTTTCTTCAACAAAAGTTTTTTCTGATAATTGATATAAACTTTTCCAATCTTGTTCAGTAAAGTTATCATTATTTTCTAAAATTTTTACCTCTACATTGTTTGCAATATTTGGACAATTTTTATTTAATAGATTTGTGGAAATATTGACATTAATATTCAATAAAAATTCATTTTTTTCAAACTTAAAAAAAATTTTTTTGCCAATAACCTCTGAACTTCTGCTAAGAAATGGTAAAAATAGTATTGGGTATGCAATTTTGGAAAAATTAATGGTTTTTATTTTTTCAATTTTTTCAATTTGATCCAAAAAACTTACACCTAAATTAATTGGGCAGTAAGAAAATTTAGAACATTCATTATTTTCATTAATTAGATTAAGATTCTCAAACTTTTTATCCTTTTTTTCTTTTAAATATTCATTTAAATTTTTAATTCCCTCAAAGTGAAACATTTCTAATAATCTTATACTTTTTCCAACTTCTTCGCTTATTCCCCAGGAATAACCTAATGCTCTAGTTGCGCGTTTAGAAGTTGTTTCGATTTCACTCAAAGATTTCATATAATTTAATCAACGATAGATCCAATGCTGATTATAATCTTTTAATTCATGTGGAAGTGGTGCTCCTTGAAACATACAAATTCTTAACCACTTATCTGACCTAGGATCAAATTTTAGCGCACCAAAAAAAGATAACTTTAATCGTAGCATATCGATTGGGACAACGTTTTCATTAATTGTGTTATCTTGAATTTCGGCATATGGAAATTTTTCAACGATAAATGCCCGTCTAACAACATGTCTTAAATCTGTATTACTCATTAAAAATCTATCAATAGTTAAATCATCTTTACATGAGATTAACTGATCATTTAGTTTTTTAATGTCTCTAGCAATCGCAAGAGGTTGTTCTAATTCAGCACCTCCTTCCTCAAAACGATCTGCATACCGAGGCTCTTCCTTATTTTTAGAAATAAACCAAAAATTTCTTAAATTTGATTTATCTTTGAAATCAATCTTAAGAATATCTGGATACCTTTGTTTTAAAATATTTTTAAGATCTAAAACTGTTCTTTCCGTTGGAATTCTAAAATATTTTTCCTCATCTGAGCTCATTTTTTTTATTAATGGCTGAACAATTTCGTCAAAAGGTTCCATCATCATAGACACGATATACTCGATAGTTTCCTCGCAAGTTTCTTTCTCTAACCATAAATATATTTGATTGAAAGGATACGGAGTTGTAAAATCTAATTGATTTTTGATAAATTCTAAAAACTTTTTTACATTGAGAAGAAGTGAATTTATTTTTTTAATTTGAAACTCGCTTTCAGAATTCCAACTGGTAATATTTTTTAAAGAATCTTTGACACATTTTTTGAATAAATCTGCATCCTTTGAATTTACATTTTTAATTTTTCTAATTTCTTTTAATGCAATTTCTCTTGATAAGATCCAATTATTTAACAAGGTAGGATGATTTACAATAAAAGGTGCCATTCCTAGTCCAGTTGAATTTCCAATGCCAAGGTTTCTACAAATTTTTGAGTCTAAATGAACAGCTTTCTCAGGATTTTTATACTTTGCTACATGATTAACTTGATCAAAAGTGAATTGCCTTACTAAATAGACCAACATCATCTCTAATCTAAATGGTCCGTTAATTTCTGCCCTATTTTTAATTCTAAATCGATCTGCTAAACCAAACTTTCCAGAACCATAAACAGCGGTGGTTCTATATAAGTATCCAACTTTTTCTAATAAATTCAAATCTGGCTGATTACCTTCACTTAACTTCTCAACTACGTGATTAAAAACTCTAACTGATTTATTTGCTCTAGATAAAGTTAGTTCTTTATATGAAAGTCTACCAACCTCTTGCCTTGGAACTTCATTCTTCAATCTTTCAATATCTTTTTTTGAGGGAACTCCATCATGCAAAGTAAAAGCAGCATCCCATTTTGTTGCAATAACTCTATCTGATCTATCATTATCATCTATCTTGTTAGCAAAACAAACTAATGAGTAAACTCTTTTATCTTTTTTGAAGGAATATATCGCTACTCCATATCCACCAGGATCTAAGTTAAATAAATCTCTGTTGTATTCCCAGTCTTTAAATTCATCTAAAAAACTTCTTAGAAACGATAATTTAGATTGATGAAAAGACCCTAGTCTAGACAATTTCATTATTATGTTTGGATCTCTTAATTCGACTTTCATACTCTAAATATTTTTATAAAAATTATACCAATTGTTACCCAATATCCCATTAGTTTCTTCCTCAGAAAATCCAACTTTTCTTAATCCCTTCTCTATATTTAAAAAACCTCTAGCATCTTCAAACCAACCTGGTTGTTTGGGGAAGCCAGGTTTGATCTTTGAGCCTTCTCCATAATTTTTATTTTTAGACCAGGTACCGTTCCTCATCCATTCTACAATTTCATCAGGCTGATTCAAACATAAGTCAGATCCAATACCAATATTTTTAATATTCATTATATCTGACGTTCTCGCAATCATTTCACAAAAACTATCTAAAGTACAATTAGTATTATTCTTTAAATGGTGAGGATATAAAGAAAAACCTAAAATTCCTCCACTATCACTTAAAGCTTTTAATAACTCTTTAGATTTATTTCTTTTAGCAGCATGCCAAAAGCTGGGGTTAGCATGTGTGATTGCAATTGGTTTCTCACTTATTTCAATTGCGTCTAATGTGCTTTTTTCAGCAGAGTGGGACATATCTATAACTATTCCAACTCTGTTCATTTCTTTAATAACCTCACGTCCAAAATTAGTTACTCCACTATCAATTTTTTCATAACAGCCAGTTGCGAGAAGAGATTGGTTATTATAAGTTAACTGCATAAAACGACATCCGAGTTCATGTACTTTTTCTACTAAAGATATGTCATCCTCAATTGGTGAGCAGTTTTGGAAACCAAAAAAAATTGCAGTTTTTTTATCTAATTTGGCTTTTTCAATATCTTTGAAATTACTACCTTGAAAAATTAAATCTGAATTTTTCTCAAAAAGTTTTTGCCACTTTTTAATTTCATTTAAAAATTCATCATAATCTTCATGATAGACAATTGTTACATGAACAGCATCCAACTCTGCTTGTCTATTAATTTCAAAAACTTCTCTTGTCCAATTACAATACTGTAAATTATCAATTCTATATTTCATGAGTTTAATTTTATTAAACCATATCAATATGTATTTGAAATTCTATTAATTTATTGAAATTTCAACAATTTTTTGAAATAAGGTTTCAATAAATATATTCATGAATAAAAAAAATCTGAAAGTTTCAATAGTAATGGGCAGTCAATCTGACTTTAAAACAATGAAGTTAGCAAAACAAATTTTAAAAAAACTTAAAGTTCCCATGGAAATAAAGATTATTTCTGCACACAGAACTCCAATGAGAATGTATAAGTACGCATCTGATGCAGAAAAAAATAATATTGGGGTAATTATTGCAGGTGCGGGAGGCTCGGCGCATTTACCTGGAATGATCGCAGCACTTACTCAAATACCTGTATTAGGTGTTCCAATTGAGAGTAAAAAACTCAAAGGCTTAGACAGCTTGTTATCTATTGCTCAAATGCCAAAAGGAATTCCTGTAGGGACTTTGGCTATAGGAGAAGATGGAGCAATTAATGCAGCTATACTTGCTGCTTCAATTGTTTCTAATAGTAATCCTAGCGTTAAATCTAAACTTAGAAGTTGGAGATTTTCTCAAACAAAATCAGTTAAAAAAAATCCAAAATAATTCGATGTCTGAAATTAGATTAGGAATTCTTGGTGGTGGTCAATTAGGTAGTATGTTGTCAGATGCAGCAAAAAAATTAGATATCAAAACTTTGATTTACTCAGACGATCAAGATGCACCCGCACAAAATTTCTGTGATGAATTCATGTTTGGGGATTACAAAGATAAAAATAAAATTAACGATTTTGTAAAAAAGGTAAATATAGTTACTTATGAATTTGAAAATATTCCTTATGAAACTTTAAATGAAATAAATAAATTTAAGACAGTAAATCCAAAGCCATCAATAAATAGATTAATACAACATCGTTTAGCTGAAAAAGATTTTGTGAATAAATTAAATATCAGAACTACAAGATACGTTAGTATAGAAAAAAAATCAGATTTAGAGACTCTTGATGATTTTTTGCCAGGAATTTTAAAAACAACAACCATGGGTTATGATGGAAAAGGTCAATATCCTATTAAATCACTAAATGAGTTAAATGGATTAAATATAGATTTTTCAAAAGAGTATATTCTTGAAAAAATGGTTAAATTAAAAAAAGAAATCTCTGTTATAATTACAAGATTTGGCAATAACAGATACGAAATTTATGAGGCAATCGAAAATATTCATGAAAACCAAATTTTAAAAAAATCTAAAATCCCTGCTGATATTAGTGATAAACTTGTTGATCAATCTAGAGAGTGGAGTAAGCAAATTTCTGAGGAATTAAAATATATCGGTACACTTTGTGTAGAATTTTTTATTGACAGAAATGATAATTTATATGTGAATGAAATTGCTCCCAGAGTTCATAATTCTGGCCATTTAACTATTAATGCTTTTAATATTAGCCAGTTTGAAAATCATATAAGAGCAGTTTGTTCTTTACGACAAATTCCCATAAAGAAATTACATAATGCAGAAATGATAAATCTTATAGGTAATCAAATTACCCCATATAGACAAAATAAAAATTTAAACGATAATGAATTTTTTTTCGATTATCAAAAAAAAGAAATAAAAGAAAAAAGAAAAATGGGTCATTTAACAAAAATTTTATAATGTTTAAAACTATTGAGGGAAACTTCGAAAATTCAGATGTTAATGAACTTTTAAAAAAACATTTTATAGAACTAAGAGCTGCTTCCCCAGAGGGAAGTGCTCATGTTTTGGATATTGAAGGTTTGAAAGTGCCATCTATCAAGTTCTGGAGCTTATGGGATAATGATAAATTAATCGGTTGTGGTGCTCTTAAAATTTTAGATAAAGATCATGGTGAATTTAAATCAATAAGATTACATGATGATTTTAGGAATAAAGGAAATGGAATAAAACTTATTGATCATTTGTTTGATGAAGCAAAAAAATTAAATATTAAACGAATTAGCATAGAAACTGGTGCAGGAATATTCTTTAAACCAGCAAGAAAATTATTTGATTTTTGTGGATTTAAGCCTTGTAAACCGTTTGCTCACTACAAAGAGGACAAAAATTCTATTTATTTATCAAAGTTAATTAACAACACTTAAGATTAAAATTTCAATCGGTCATCTATTTTGTTGACAAAACTGATTAAATTCTAAAAAAAGGGGTTATTACTTAAATATAAGTAATAAATAAATAAACAATATAGTAAGAAGAAAAAATATGAGTCTACAAGGAAAAGTAAAATGGTTCAATCCAACCAAAGGTTTTGGTTTTATTGAAAGAGATGATAAAGAAAAAGATGTGTTCGTACATGTTTCAGCTGTTAGAGATGCCGGTATGAACGGTTTAGATGAGGGTCAAGCTTTGACTTTCGATGTTGAAGATGGTCCAAAAGGTCCTTCAGCAGTTAACTTAAAAACTGCATAATTTTCATTATTTAGATTATTGGCTATAAGATTTACAATTTCATCATATTTGTATATTTGTAGCCAATAAGAAAAATTTTAAATCAATAAAATAAAAATAGAATGATTGGAATTTTAGGTGGCATGGGCACACAAGCTGGCCTAGACTTTTGTAACAAACTTGCAATCCTTTATCGAGGAAAAATTGATCAAGAATATCCTCTATTTCTCCTTTTTAATAAATCAAATATCCCTGGAAGACCAGAGTCGATAGGTGTTCAAACTAAGAATTTTTCAAATCGAAAAAAAAATAAAAAAATTGAAAAAAAATACTCATTGGTATTAAAAAGTTTATTACACGGATGCAATATTCTTAAAAAAAGTAAATGTAAATTTATTGTTATTCCATGTAACACAGCACACTATTGGTATGATGATTTAAAAAAAAGAATAAAATTACCAATAATAAACATGCCCAAAGAGGTATTTATTCACACAAAAAAAACATGTAAAAAAAATTCATCAATTGGTTTATTAGCAACAGAGGGTACTTTAAACACTGGTGTTTACAATAAATTTTTTGATAAGAATTATAATCTTGTTTTTCCAAATATATCTTTACAAAAAAATTCCGTAAATAAAGCAATAAAATTTGTCAAAATGGGAAATGTAAAAGCTGCCAGCAAAATTATAAAACCAGCCATAAATTACTTAATCAAAAAAAAATGTAAGAAAATAATTTTAGGTTGCACTGAATTACCAATTGCTATATTCGCATTTAAATCATTCAAAAAAGTTAAGACTTCAAAAATTTTTTTAGATCCAAATTTGATATTAGCCAATGCGGCAATGAAAAAATACCGTAAGTAATGAAATCTAAAGATAAGCCATATATTTTATACGTAGCAGAAAAGATATATTTGGAGGTTTCAGAAATTAAAAAAAAAAATAATGGTTTCTCTAATATTGATGCAATAGATGGTTTTATTGGATCTGAAACTTATAAAGAAGTAAGTAGTGGTAAATTTCATGACAATTGGTTTGAGGAATTAGAGAAAAGAAATGAAAAAATTCCTGAAGAGACAATGAGATTACTTAAAATACAAAAAGAAATGATGATCAAACAATTAATCCAATATCCAGAACTTTACTACACAAAAAGTCATTTTCCTTTAGAAATTTCTCAACGTGCTTTTGATCACTTATGGAGAATGTGTGAAAGCTATGAATTGTGGTGTAAAGAAACAAACCAAAAAAAATTAATTCTCTTAAATCTTACTGATTAATTTTATTTCGAATTAATTTTTCATGGGTTAATTGAACCCTTTTTTCAACCAAAAGTTTAAAATCTTTTATTACTTTTGGTTCATTATTTTGATCAACTAATTTTTGGTGAACTTTTTTTACTCTTTTTTCAATTAAATCCTTGAAATCTTTATTAATACGATTTTGTTCATTATTTTTCGATACTTCTTCTGTAATATAGCCTAGAGAACTTTTACCTGTTTTTTTTTTAAATTCTTTATCAAACACCAATTGAGCTGTTGCTTTAGCCAAATTTCCAGATGTTGCTGCTGTGATTGCAGGACCCAACATAGCTGGCAAATGGACAAAACCTGTCAAAAATAAAAATGACGTAAGTAATGAACATATTTTAAATAATCTCATAATCACAATGTTAAGTTATTTGATTTGGCTTTGAGCTACAATTAATAAATTGTCCAAAATAAGTTTTATTTCTTTTAGAATATTGTGGTAATTCATCACATTTTACTGCATTTTTTAACATGATTAAAATTTATCCTTTTATTTTTATCATTCTTTGGTCATCTGCATTTATTACTACTAAACCAATCATTGATAATAGCGATCCATTTGCTGCCTTAGCTTTTCGATTTTTTTTTGTAGCAGTTGGATTTTTTTTATTCTCAATTTACTCTAATTACTCAATTATTATAAAAAGAAAAAACTTAATTGAGTCGTTTCTAAGTGGTGTTCTTTTTCATGGATTGTATCTAGGAGGAGTTTTTTTTTCAATTTCTATTGGTATGCCTACAAGTATTGCAGCATTAATTGTAACTCTTCAACCAATTTTAACAAATATCTTAAGTGGACCCATCCTAAATGAAAAGGTAACTCTTAAACAATGGATTGGGGTATTGCTTGGATTTTTTGGTGCAGCACTAGTTTTAGGATTGGATTTAGGATCTAAGATTCCATTGCTGGGACTAGTTGCTACAATAATAGCGTTAATTTCAATTACAGCATCAACTATTTGGCAAAAAAAGTTGAGTAATAACTTACCTTTGTCTGTAAGTAATTTTTATCAAGCTGTTGGGGGGTGTTTTTTTCATATTCTTGTAGTCATATTTTTTGCAAAACCGTACATAGCGTTCACAAAAACATTTTTTCTCGCAATGGGTCATCAAATACTTCTTGTGTCTTTTGGTGCTTTTACAATTTTAATGTTTTTAATCAAAAAAAATTCTGCGAGCAAAACAGTCTCAATTTTTTTTCTTATCCCCGCAACATCTGCTTTTATGGCTTGGTTTTTTTTAAAGGAAAGTTTAACTGTAACTGATCTTTTAGGTTTTTTAATAACGTCTATAGGAGTTTATATAGCTACTAGAGATTAATCTAAGCTATTTATTTTCGTAACCAAACTCTAATGATGCATCAGTAATAGAGTGGTGTAAAGACTCCCCAAAACTTCTTAAAGTAAATAACCTTACTTTGAATGGATTGTCATTCTGTAAATCTACTGTAAAAGCAATATTATTATATAAAGAATTAATTGAATTATTTTTCTTTAAAACATCAAAATCAAATGGTGATCCTTTTTTTAAAACTTCTATTGCATAATTACCCTCTATATCAATTATAGCTCTTGAATGAGATAAATCAGTAACAGCAAAATCTGTTTCTTTACATGTTGAAGAAATGCTTTTAATTAAATCTTTTTTTGAAGAAACCAATAACCAATTTTTTGGACCATTCCATAAAATTCTTGTGTTATCATTAAAACTAACGTTTAAAGGAGAGTCTTTAAATTTTAAACCGTCAATATCTATACTTTCAATTGGAATATTAGAATTTTTGAACTGTACAATTTGCACAATTAATAAATTTTTTTTCTCTGAGATTTTTAAAAGGTCATCCCCTTTCTTATCCTCAAAATCTCCAAATTGTCCTTGATGGTGAACATTGGCTAGTGCAGAAATTAAACTCATGATCTAACTCGCTCACCTTTTGGGTCAACATAATGTGAAGACACTATCTCGACTGGGATTACTTTATTTTTTAGAGGAGACATAACAAATAACTTTTCTCCTATCATATTCTTTCCATCCTTTAGAATTGCTAGTGAAAATGGATTATCGTGTTCAACACTCCAACATGAAGCTGAAATATAACCTAATTTTGGATTTGGAAGTGGTGCATTTGCATCTTTAACTAAATGAGATCCCTCTGGAATGCTTGTTTTTTTATCTAATGGGACAACACCAACAATTTTTTGTCTATCTTCAGCTGCAAAAGCTCTTCTTGATAAAGATCTTTTTCCAATAAAATCTTTCTTTTTACTCAATAGTCCCTCAAGTGAATTGTCATAAGGAATAGTTCTTCCGTCAAGCTCTGAACCTGCAACATGCCCCATCTCTATTCTTAAGGTCGATAGTGCTTCTGTTCCATATGGTTGAATTCCAAACTCTTCTCCAGCTTCTATTATTTTTTCCCACATAAAATATCCATTGTCTGACTCAACATTTACTTCGTATGCAAGTTCACCAGAAAATGAAATTCTAAAAATTTTTGCTTTTACTCCAAATAAATCACCTTCCATGTATCCCATAAAAGGAAGTCCTTCATTCGTAACATCAGATTTTGGAAAAAGTTTTTTTAATAATTCTCTTGATTTTGGTCCAGCAATTGCTGCTCCCGCCCACTGTTCTGTCGTTGAAACTACATTTACATTTAATTCTGGCCAAACAAGTTGTAGGTAATATTCTAAATGCGATAAAACATTAGCAGCTTGAGCAGTTGTTGTAGTCATATGGTAATGATTTTCTGATATTCTTGTCGTTGTTCCATCATCCATAACAATTCCATCTTCTCTCAACATCACACCATATCTTGCCTTGCCAACTGGCAATTTTAACCAAGCATTTGTGTAAACTCTATTTAGAAGCTCCGCCGCATCTGGTCCTTTAATATCAATTTTACCTAAAGTGGTTACGTCACAAACGCCAACATTAGTTCTAACATTTTTAGCCTCTCTTTTTGATGCCTCAAATAAATTCTCTTCACCACGTTTGTAATACCTTGGTCTTAACCATACACCAGCATCAACAAAGACTGCATTATTTTTTTCATGCCATGAATGCATTGGAGATTTTCTTGTTGGTTTTGAATGTTTTCCTACTTCCCTTCCAACAATTGCTCCAATAGAAACTGGTGAATAAGGTGGTCTAAAGGTTGTGTGCCCAACTGCTGGTACAACCTTATTTTCAATTTTCGACACTAATTGTAAACCATTAAGATTACTTGTCTTACCTTGGTCTGTAGCCATACCAAGTGTAGTGTATCTTTTCACATGTTCAATAGACCTATACCCTTCTTTAAGAGCTATCTCTATATCAGAAACTGCAACATCATTTTGGAAATCTAAAAATCTTTTGTAGTTTTTTCCCTTTGGTAGGGGTACGCACCAAAATTTATCATGTACTGTAGATTTCTTTTCAACAACATTAGGAAAAGAGACCTTGTTCTCATTATTTGTTATTTTTTTTGATAATTGGTTTCCTTTTTCAAATGAGTCTTTTAATGTCTCCTCTAAAGTGTAAATTCCATTTGCGGCCCCTAAGGTTTTTTCATTTTGTTTAGATATACCAGGAACAAATGCATCAATATCTTCATTGAATTTTGTTTTATTTCCAGATTGTGATGCCAAATGAATTGTAGGTGTCCAAAACCCAGAAACACAAATACAATCACACTCAATATTTTCAATTGATCCAAGTTCCTCTTTATTATCTGAAATTTTAGCTATGTCAGCTGATTTTACTTTTTTATATCCTTGAGCAGCTACAACTACATATGAATTTTTAATATTGATATTCATATTTTTTGCTTCTTCGATAATCTCTGATTGAGGCTCTTTTCTTGTATCTAAAATTATTGGATCGATACCATTCTTTTTAAATTCAATTGCTGTTTCATAACCACTGTCATTATTTGTAAAAACAAGCGGTTTTTTTCCAACTAATACTCCATACACTTTCATGTATTCCTTGGCAGCTGAGGACAACATTACGCCAGGAGTGTCATTATTACCAAATACAATAGGTCTCTCTATAGATCCAGATGAGATTAATACTTCTTTTGCTCTAATATACCAAAGTCTTTGCTTTGGATGAAATTTTTTTGTTTTTGGTAAATGGTCACTAATTCTTTCAGACATAACCAACATGTTATGATCATAATAACCAAAAACTTGAGATCTGTTTTTTACAGTAACATTAGGCATTTCTTTAAGCTCTGAAATGATACTATCTGCCCACTCTTTACCTGATTGATTACCAATATTTACTTCACTAGTTAATAAAGTTCCTCCAAATCGTGATTTGTCCTCTGCGAGAATTACTTTTGCACCATTTTTTGCAGCTGAATAAGCGCTAGCTAATCCAGAAGGACCTGAGCCTGTTATTAACACATCACAATATTCATATTTATGCTCATATCTCTCTTTGTCATGTTTTATGGATGCTGTACCCAAACCAGCAGCTCTTCTGATAAATGGCTCATAAATTTTATACCAAAAACTTTTTGGCCACATAAAAGTCTTGTAATAAAAACCAGCTGGGAGAAATATTTTTAAAAAATTATTTATAGCTCCAATATCAAAATTCACACTTGGCCAACAATTTACACTTTTTGCTTCTAAACCCTCAAAAAGTTCTTGTTCAGTAGCTTTTATATTTGGTTCTGTTTCACCATTTCTATATAATTGAACTATTGCATACGGCTCATCAACTCCGGCACCAAAGAAACCTCTGGGTCTATGATATTTAAAGCTTCTTCCAATAAGATGAACTCCATTAGCAATTAATGCAGAAGCTAGAGTATCACCCTCATAACCAAAATAATTTTTACCGTTGAATTTAAAAGAAATTTTTTTATCTCTATTTATTAATCCACCACTTTCTAATCTAAAACTTTGTGTCATTATGAAATTTCTTCGTTTGCTTTTAGAGTTTTAAAAATTTCATGAGTAGCTGTATCTCTCTGAACTTTAATCCATTGTCTACAACCTGATAAATGTTGCCATAACTCCCAATGCTTTCCTCTTAAGCTTTTTCTATTGTAAACAAAATTATCCCAATCTTGATCAGATATTTCTTTTCCTAATTCTGGTCGTTTGATAGTTGCATCACCACCATATGAAAACTCATTCTGTGATCTAATTCCACAGTGTGGACATTTAATATGGAGCATTTATGAAATCCAGGTTTTGGTACCAAGTCCCTTTTCGTCAAGTAAGTGACCAGTATTAAATCTATTTAAACTATAGCCTGCATTTAATTCATGAACTCTATCTTGTGCAATTGTGTGTGCAAATGTCCAGCCAGATGCAGGTGTTGCTTTAAATCCACCATAGCACCAACCACAATTTAAATACAAACCTTCAATATGAGTTTTGTCTATTATTGGTGAGCCGTCCATAGACATATCCATTATTCCACCCCAAGTTCTAAGCATTTTCAATTTACTTAGGAAAGGCATCATTGCAATTCCTTCGGTTAAAACATGTTGAAGAGTTGGAAGATTGCCTCTTTGTGCATAACTATTGTAGCCATCAAGATCACCGCCCATAACCATTTCACCTTTGTCAGACTGGCTTATATAAAAATGTCCAGCACCAAAAGTAACTACTTTATCTAAAACCGGTTTTACTGGCTCAGATACACATGCTTGCAGTAGATGAGTCTCAATTGGCAATGTCATATTTAATTTTTCAGCTAAAATATTTGTACTACCTGCAACACATAATCCAATTTTTTTTGCTTTAATGTCTCCACGAGAAGTTCTCACTCCGTTAATTTTACCTGCAGAAACATCAAATCCAATTACTTCACAATTTTGAATTATGTCTACACCCATATCATCTGCCTGACGTGCATAACCCCAAGCTACAGCATCGTGTCTTGCTGTTCCCGCACTAGGCTGCATTAATCCACCAAAGATTGGAAATCGTACATTCTCAGAAAAATCAGCCATAGGAATAATTTCTCTCACTTCTTCCCTATTTAAGAGAACTGCATCGATACCGTTTAATCTCATTGAATTTCCTCTTCGAGCGTAAGTATTCATTTGTGCATCTGAGTGAGCAAGATTTATTATTCCTCTTGGAGAAAACATCACATTGTAATTCAAATCTTGACTCATTCTTCTCCAAAGATCCATTCCAAATTCACTGAATAATGCATTGTCATCATGCATATAATTTGATCTAATTATTGTAGTGTTTCGACCAACATTGCCTCCACCAATCCAACCTTTTTCGATTATAGCGACATTGGTAATATTATGTTCTTTAGCTAGATAATATGCTGTTGCTAAACCATGTCCGCCACCACCAATAATAACAACATCATACTCTTTCTTAGGAGTTGGATCTTTCCAAGCTAAGTCCCAATTTTCGTGATTTGAAAGGGCATTTTTAACAAGACTAAAAACTGAATATTTTTGCATGATTAAATTTTATAATAATGAGTATAAATAGTTCATATTTTTTTTATATATAATTTTTAGATATTTCCAAAGGCTTTAAAAAGAGATACTAATCGACCAGTTTTTTATTATTTTTTATAAAATTCAATGAGCGACATAAAATCAGATATTCAAATTGCTCGTGAAGCAAAAATGCTTCCAATAAAGGAAATCTTAGCGAAAGTAAATGTTCCAGACGAAAGTTCAGCTTTTAGCCCGATGGGCAGACATATTGCAAAAATAAACTTGGAATACTTAAATACATTAAAAGATAAGCCAGACGGTAAATTGATTTTAGTTACGGCAATAACTCCAACTCCTGCTGGGGAAGGTAAAACAACCACTTCTGTTGGATTAAACGATGGACTAAATAAAATTGGAAAAAAATCTATTGTATGTTTAAGGGAACCAAGTCTAGGTCCATCTTTTGGTATGAAAGGTGGTGCTGCAGGAGGAGGATATGCTCAGGTAGTTCCAATGGAACAAATTAATCTTCACTTTACTGGAGATTTTCACGCAATAACATCAGCACATAATCTTTTATCTGCTTTAATTGATAATCATATCTACTGGGGAAATAAATTAAACATAGATGTCAGAAGAATTGTTTGGAAAAGAGTTATGGATATGAACGACAGAGCTTTAAGATCAATTAATATTAACCTTGGCGGTGTTGCTAATGGTTTTCCAAGAGAAGATGGTTTTGATATCACGGTTGCTTCTGAGATAATGGCTATCTTTTGTCTCGCTAATAATCTTGAAGATTTAGAAAAAAGGATTGGAAATATTACAGTAGCATACACTCGAGAAAAAAAACCAATCTACGCTAAAGATTTAAATGCACATGGACCAATGACTGTTTTGCTTAAAGAAGCAATCAGACCCAATATTACACAAACATTGGAAAATAATCCTGCAATAATTCACGGTGGACCGTTCGCAAATATTGCACATGGATGTAATTCAGTAATTGCGACTAAAGCTGGATTAAAACTTGCTGACTATGTTGTAACTGAAGCAGGTTTCGGTGCAGATTTAGGAGCTGAAAAATTTTTAGATATTAAATGTAGAAAATCAAATTTAAAACCAAGTTGCATTGTTATAGTTGCAACTATAAGAGCTTTAAAGATGCATGGTGGTGTTGCAAAAGATGATTTAAAAAATGAAAATGTTGATGCACTAAAAAAAGGATTGATAAACCTTGAAAGACATATTGAAAACGTAAAAAAATTTGGTTTGCCAGTGGCCGTAGCCATAAATCACTTTATAAAAGACACAGATAAAGAAGTAAATGCTTTAGTAGAATTTTGCAAAAAGCTAGGAGTAAATGCTAGTATTTGTAAACATTGGGCTAATGGTGGTGAAGGAACAAAAGATTTGGCTAAACATGTAACAGATTTATGTGAGAAGAATGAAGCTAAATTTAAATTTTTATATGAAAGTAAAACTCCCCTTTTCAAAAAGATAGAAACAATAGCAAAAGAAATCTATAGAGCTGATGAAGTTATCGCAGATACAAAAATAAGAGATCAATTAAAAAACTTTGAAGAAGCTGGATATGGTGAATTGCCTATATGTGTTGCGAAAACTCAATATAGTTTTTCTACAGATCCTAGTCTAAAAGGTGCTCCGACAGGTCATTCTTTGCCAATTAGAGAGATTAGGCTTTCATCAGGTGCAGAATTTATTGTTGTTGTTTGTGGAGCAATCATGACAATGCCGGGACTTCCAAGAGTACCCGCAGCTGACTCTATTAAGCTTAATAAAGATGGTGATATAGAAGGTCTATTTTAAACTTTTATATTAAGTTTTTTATTCTGTTTAATTGTTTTAAGTAAATTAATCATCAATGGAATTTTCTTCTTATCAATTTTTTTTAAAATAAATGGTGCAATTTCTTTTGCAAGTTCTTCACCTTCAACAGTTTCTTTAGGCATGAATCTTTTTTTTGCAGTTTTAAATGTGAATCCTTTACCTAAAAAACTACCCATTTTACTATTTCTTCCACCAGCAGCACTAACGTAAAGGTCACCCACTCCAGCGAGCCCAAGGATTGTTTCATCTTTACCTTTAAAATATCTATTTAAATATCTCATTTCAAAAACTGCTTTTTGAAATAAATTAGATGAAGAGTTAAGACTTTGACCAGCTCCAATGATCATTGAATATATATTTTTAATTGCTGAACAGACCTCTACTCCTACTACATCCCGGGAGTATTCTGTTAAATAATATTTAGTAGAAATTTTTCTTCCTATAGATTTTGCAATGTTAATATTCTTATTTGCTATAATCACACTAGTTTGATTTTTTCTGGCTAATTCTTTTGCCAAACAAGGTCCTTTTAGTACTGAAATATTTTTTAGATTATAGTTTTTTTGCAGTTGTTGTGAAATTGTTAATATCTTATTTTTTTTTTTTTCAAATTTTAACCCTTTAGTAAGAACCAAAATTGGTGATTTAACTCTTAAATCTTTTAATTCTTTACCAATAAAATCAATACCTGGGAGACTTAAGGCTATTACTATTAGATCAAAATTTTCTTTTAATAAATTTTTTGAAAATTTTCTAAATTTTAATTGTTTTGGTAATTTTATCTTAAGAGCAGAATGAAATTTTTTTTTTGAAGATAAATCTTTAATAAATCTTTTGCTATAGGGCTCAGTAATTGTAACATTATTTTTATTTTCTAAACTTGGGATTGTAAATGCAGAGCCCATTGCACCTCCACCAATAACTAAGATATTTTTCATAACAAGTAATTATTTTATTGTAATTGTCATCATTTTGTTAGTAAAATACAGAAATAATTATTTAATTTAGTAGATTAATGACAAAAGTAGCAATTATTGGTGCAGGACCTTGTGGACTATCAATGTTACGGTCTTTTGAACTAGCAGAAAAAAATGGTGAAAAAATCCCTGAAGTTGTTTGTTTTGAAAAACAAGAAGATTGGGGTGGTTTATGGAATTATAGTTGGCGAACAGGATCTGATCAATACGGGGACCCTGTGCCTAACAGTATGTATAGATATCTTTGGTCAAATGGACCAAAAGAATGTTTAGAATTTGCTGATTATTCTTTTGATGAGCATTTTGGAAAGCCGATACCATCCTTTCCACCTAGAGAAGTTTTATATAACTATATTGTTGGAAGAGTAAGTAAAGGAAATTTAAAAAAAAAGATTAAATTTAACACTAGAGTTATTAACACTATTTTTAAAAATGACAAATTCGAACTTAGTTATCAAGATAAAGTTAACAATAAAGTATTAAAAGATAATTTTGATTTTGTTGTTGTTTCAACTGGTCATTTTTCTGTTCCTTTTATTCCAGAATACGAAGGAATGGATACATTTCCTGGAAGAATAATGCATTCTCATGATTTTAGAGATGCAGAAGAGTTTAGAGATAAAAATGTAATAGTACTAGGTAGTAGTTATTCGGCAGAAGACATCGCTCTTCAATGTAATAAATACGGGGCTAAAAGTGTTACTATTGGTTATAGACATAACCCGATGGGATTTAAATGGCCTGATGGAATGAAAGAGGTTTATTATCTTGACAAATTAGTAGGAAAAAAAGCAATCTTTAAAGATGGCACTGAACAAGAGGCTGACGTTGTAATTTTATGCACTGGTTACCTTCATCATTTTCCATTTTTAGAGGAAAATTTACAATTAAAAACTAGAAACAGACTTTATCCACCAAAATTATATAAAGGAGTGGTTTGGCAAGATAATCACAAACTTTTATATCTTGGTATGCAAGATCAATTCCATACATTTAATATGTTTGATTGCCAAGCTTGGTACGCAAGAGATGTTATTATGAATAAAATCAAAATACCTAGTAATGATGAAGTTGATAAAGATATTAATAAATGGGTTGCAATGGAAGAAAAGCTAGAGAACCCTGATCAAATGATTGATTTTCAAACTGAGTATACAAAAGAGCTTCATGAAATGTCTGATTATCCAAAAATTGATTTTGAGTTAATAAGAAAACACTTTAAAGAATGGGAACATCATAAAGTAGAAGATATTTCAACATATAGAAATAAATCTTTTTCATCTCCTGTAACTGGCTCAGTTGCTCCTATTCATCATACGCCATGGGCAACTGCTATGGACGACTCTTCAAAAACTTTTTTAGACAAATAATATAAGATTAATCAATACCTAAATGTTTTTTTCTTTTTTGGACATAGGCTCTAATCAAATTATCAAATATTAAAGCTATGAAAGCTACACAGATACCAAGTGTTAATCCAATTCCAGCGCCTTTTTTATCAGATAATGCTTTTAATATATATTGTCCTAAATCTTCTGTTCCAATAAATGCCCCGATAATTACCATGAATAAAGCAAAAACAATTGTTTGATTTATACCAAGCATCATATGTGGGAACGCCAAAGGAAATTCAATTTTAGTCAATCTTTGAAATTTATTTACACCCGACATGGTTGCAGCATCATGTAGACCAGATGGGACACTTCTTAGTCCCTCAATTGTATATCTTGTAGCAGGTATCGTTGCATAAACTATAACTGCAATAAGTACAGATGTATCTGTGATACCAAATAACATCATTACTGGAATTAAATATACAAAAGATGGGAATGTTTGAAAAATATCGCAAACGCCCAACATAAAGTTTGCTGAATGTTTATTTTGGAAACACAAAGTTCCTACTGTAAATCCAATGATACATGAAACAACAACTCCAAAAGTTGCCATATATGCCGTAACTAAAGCTCTATCCCACCAGGGGCTGAAGGCAATAAAAAGTGTCAAAGCACAAACTACCAATGCTGAACGTAAGCCACCAATTAAATATCCTGCACCAACAACTAAAACTATAGTAGCGATTGCAGGCATTCTTAAATACAATGCTCTCATTGGCTGAAGTACATCTTGTATCAACCACGTATTGAACGCTTTAATGTAAACAAAGAAAGTCTCAAAAATCCAATCTACTCCTTTGTTCCAAAAATCAGCAGTTGATATTCCTTTGTTATGTGGAATTTCAAATAAATAATTGAAAGTATCTTTGAATAAAAAAGTTCCAATGTAAGCTAATATTATTCCAACAACAAATATAACTCCAAAAAATAAAAGATTTTTGTTTCTTTGATAGAAAGTAAGATTACCAAAATAATCTGTTTGTTTATTTGCCCAAGCTAAAGACATTTTATCTAAAAGAATTGCAATTAAACTGATACATAAGCCCGCTTCTAAAGCTAGTCCAATGTTTAATTGGTTTAGAGCCAACAATAAATTAAACCCTAAACCTTTTGCTCCAATAAAAGCTGAGATAACTGCCATTGAAAAACACACCATGATGACTTGGTTAACCCCGATTAAAATATCTCTCCTAGCAGTTGGAATTAATACTTTAAACATTAATTGAAAATTATTACATCCACTCATCCTTCCAGCTTCAATAACTTCTGGAGGCACTGCTCTTAGACCTAAAAGAGTTAATAATATCATCGGTGGTATTGCTACAACCATGGTAATAATCACAGCAGCATGGTCACCTACTCCAAAAAGAACTAATGCTGGAACCAATACAGCATATTGTGGCATCGTTTGCATCACTAGCAA
>CACJYQ010000004.1 GCA_902597725.1 uncultured Pelagibacteraceae bacterium | reverse complement strand
CTCAACTGTGGTGCCAATTTGATTGATATTGGTGGTGAGTCAACAAGGCCAGGATCAAAAGTAATTAGAGAAAATTTAGAATGGCAAAGAATTGAAAAAATTTTAAAATCATTAATTAAGAAAAAAATACCAATTTCCTTAGATACAAGAAAGTCTAAAATTATGAGCAAAGGAATAAATTTAGGAGTAAAATTAATTAATGATGTCTCAGGATTAGAATTTGACACTCAAACTTTAAGTATATTAAAGAAATATAAAGTACCATTTGTAATTCAGCATTCACAAGGAACTCCTGAAAATATGCAAAAAAATCCAAGATATAAAAATGAGTTGCTAGACATATACGATTTTTTTGAAAAAAAAATTAAACTTCTAAGATTGAAGGGTATTAAGCATAATAAAATTATTCTAGATCCTGGTATTGGTTTTGGAAAAAATTTGAAACATAATATGAGTTTGATGCGCAATATTTCTATTTTTCATTCTCTTGGTTTTCCTATACTTGTAGGCAATTCAAGAAAAAGATTTATTAAGGAGATATCTGGAAAAAATGACAGTAAATTTAGAAATGGGGGAACAATAGCTTCATCAATATATCTTATGATGCAAGGTGTTCAAATTTTAAGAATTCACGATGTTAATGAAACAATACAAGGCTTAAAGATCTTTAAGAATATAATAAATAATTAATGACAAAAAAATATTTTGGTACCGATGGTATTAGGGGAGCTATTAATAGTGAAAATATTAATGGGGACATGTTTTTTAAATTTGGCTTAGCTAGTGGAACATATTTTAAATCTCAAAAAAAAAGAAAACAAACCGCAATAATTGCAAAAGATACTAGATTGTCTGGATACACTTTAGAACCAGCACTTGTATCAGGATTAGCATCAGCAGGTATGCATGTATATACTTTAGGACCTTTACCCACCAATGGTTTAGCGATGCTCACAAAAGCTATGAGGGCAAATATGGGAATTATGATTACAGCTTCTCACAATCCTCACAATGATAATGGATTAAAACTATTTGGACCTGATGGCATGAAACTATCAGATAAAATTGAAAAAAAAATTGAAAGTTTAATAGATAAAAAAATCATCAAAAATCTTTCTAAGCCAGAAAAATTAGGTAGAGTAAAAAGATTAGAGACAGGTACAAATGATTACATTAAAATATTAAAAAAAAATTTTACCAAAGAATTCAATTTAAGAGGACTTAGAATTGTAATTGATTGTGCAAATGGAGCAGGGTACAAAGCTGGACCAGAATTATTAAAATCTTTGGGAGCCAAGGTGATTGCAATAGGAGTAAATCCTAATGGATTAAATATCAACAAAAAATGTGGTTCTACATTTCCTGAAAAAATAAAATCTGCAGTTAAAAAGTATAAGGCCCATATAGGTATTTCACTAGATGGTGATGCAGATAGGATAATAATGTGTGACGAAAAAAGTAATATTATAGATGGTGACCAAATTATTGCTGCATTAGCAACAAGGTGGAAAAATAAAAAAATGTTAAAAGGTGGGGTTGTTGGAACATTAATGTCCAATTATGGTCTTGAAAAGTATTTCAAAAAAAAAAGAATAAAATTTATACGTGCTAATGTTGGTGATAGATACGTAAAAGAGGTAATGCAAAAAAATAAGTTTAATTTAGGTGGAGAACAATCAGGACATATTATTCTAGGTAAATTTGCAACTACAGGAGATGGCTTACTTGTAGCCCTGGAGTCTTTATTTGCTCTTAGAAAAGGAAAAAGAGCCAGTGAATTTTTTGAAAAATTTAAGAAAACTCCACAATTACTTAAAAATATTGAAGTAAAAAATAAAGATATAATCAACAAACCTGAAATTAAAAAATCTATTAGACTAGCTTCAAAATTAATAAAAGGTAGTGGTAGAATTCTTGTAAGAAAATCGGGAACAGAGTCAAAAATAAGAATTATGGGGGAAAGTGAAAATAGAAGACTTCTTGTGAAATGTGTTAATATTATTGTGAAAAAAATTAGATAATTTGAAAATAAAATCAAAAATTTTAATCATAGCAGGATCTGACTCATCAGGTGGTGCAGGCATTCAAGCGGACATTAAAACTGCTACTAGTCTAGGTGTGTATTCTATGACAGCAGTAACTGCAGTTACAGTCCAAAATACAAAAAGTGTGAAATCGGTAATACCTATTCCACCAAATGAAATTTATAATCAAATAATTCATACAATTAAAGATATAAGGCCCAATGCTATAAAAATTGGAATGCTTCATTCTACAAGAGTAATAGACAAGGTATTAAGATCATTGAATGAAATGAAAGTTAAAAAGATTATCTTAGACCCAGTGATGATTGCCAAAGGTGGCTCTAAGCTTATTACTGACTCAGCTGTACAATTGATGAAAAATAAATTATTAAACAAAGTATCTTTAATTACACCTAATATTCCTGAAGCTGAAATTTTAACTGGTATCAAAATTAAGAATCAAAATGATATGATTCTTGCTGCAAATGAATTCATAAAACTGAGTGTGCCAAATGTATTAATAAAAGGAGGTCATTTAAAATCAAAAAAGGTACATGATATATTTGTTAACAAAAAAGAGATTAAAGTTTTTTCAAATAGAAGATTAAATACTAAAAATACTCATGGTACGGGTTGTACACTATCAACTGCAATTACCTCTTTTTTTTCATGTGGAAAAACTCTAAAGAGATCTTGTGAGTTAGGAATTAAATATGTAAATTCTGCAATATTTACAAACCCTAAAATTGGTATAGGACATGGTCCGATAAATCATTTAAATTCAATTGAGTTAAAAAAAATATACAAATAATGAAAAATGTTGCAGTAGTTGGTTCGCAGTGGGGAGATGAAGGAAAAGGAAAAATTGTAGATTGGCTATCAGAACAAGCTGATGTTGTAATTAGATTTCAAGGTGGTCATAATGCTGGACATACTTTAGTTATAGATGGAGTAACTTATAAACTTCGATTGCTCCCTTCAGGAATAGTTAGAAAAAATAAAGTTTCAATTATTGGAAATGGTGTTGTTGTCGACCCTTGGGCATTACTGGATGAAATCAAGGAAATTGGAGAAAAAGGCGTGGATGTAAATTCAAAAAACTTCATGATTTCAGAGGCTGCAAATCTAATCTTACCATTTCATCGAGAAATGGATGAAATAAGAGAAGATGCAGCAGGTAAAAGTAAAATTGGAACCACAAGGAGGGGTATTGGACCTGCTTATGAGGATAAAGTTGGAAGACGTTCAATTCGAGTAATGGATCTTAGATCAGAAAAAAATTTGAACCAACGATTAGAGACAGTTTTACTACATCATAACGCTATTAGAAAAGGTTTAGGCAAAAAAATATTTGAAAAAAATCAGCTTAAAGACGATCTTTTAAAAATCGCTCCAGATATTCTTAAATTTTCAGCACCAGTGTGGCTTAAGGTTGATCAATTTAAGAAACAAAAGAAAAAAATATTATTTGAGGGTGCACAAGGAATTCTGTTAGACGTTGACCACGGAACATATCCTTTTGTAACTTCTTCTAATACTGTGGCCTCAACAGCTGCAACAGGAACTGGATGTGGACCCAATTCAATTAATTATGTACTAGGAATAACCAAAGCTTATACAACAAGAGTAGGTGAAGGACCTTTTCCTACAGAATTGTTAGATAAAGTAGGTGAGTTATTAGGAACAAGAGGCAAAGAATTTGGAACTGTAACAAGTCGAAAAAGAAGATGTGGATGGTTTGATGGTGTTTTGGTAAGGCAGACAATAAAAATTTCTGGAATTGACGGGATTGCCCTAACAAAACTAGATGTTTTAGATAAACTAGATGAAATAAAAATGTGTGTGGAGTATAATTTAAACGGAAAAAAAATAGACTACCTTCCTGCTGCAGTTGAGGATCAGCTTAAAATCAAACCTATTTATAAAACATTTGATGGTTGGAAAACTTCAACTAATGGTATCAAAAATATTAATGATCTTCCTGAGAATGCAAAAAAATATATATTTGCAATTGAGGACTTCATAGGAGCAAAAATATCAAGTATATCTACCAGTCCTGAGCGGGATGATACTATTTTAGTAGAAAACCCTTTTGAAATTTAATTTGCAGGTAAAAGATTTTTTGATTTAGCAAGCAAAAGCATTTGTTTTTGTAATTTCTCAAATGCTTTATTTTCAATTTGTCTTACTCTTTCACGACTAATCTTATATTTTTTACTTAAATCTTCTAAAGTAGTTGGATCATCATTTAATCTTCTTGAATATAAAATTTCTTTTTCTCTATCATTTAAAACTTTAATTGAGTCTTTTAATAAATCTTTTCTTTGCTTCATTTCTTCTTGATGAGCAAACTTAAGATCATGGTCTAATTCTTTATCCACTAACCAGTCTTGCCATTCATCACCGTCCTCACCAACTTGAGCATTAAGAGAAAATTCTTTTCCAGATAATCTACGATTCATTGAGATAACCTCTTCTTTACTCACATCTAATTTTTCAGCGATTTCATTTACATGTTCATTTCTTAAATCACCCTCAGCCTGTGGTGCAATTTGATTTTTTAATTTTTTAAGATTAAAAAATAATTTTTTTTGCGCAGTTGTTGTGCCAATTTTTACTAAGCTCCAAGATTTTAAGATATATTCTTGAATAGAAGCTTTTATCCACCACATTGCATAAGTTGCTAATCTAAAACCTTTTTCTGGTTCAAATTTTTTCACTGCTTGCATAAGTCCAATGTTACCCTCAGAAATCATTTCGTTAATTGGTAGTCCATAACCTTTGTAACCCATTGCAATTTTTGCAACCAATCTCAAATGACTTGTTACAAGTTTTTCTGCTGACTTGATATTTCCAGTCGTTTTCCAATTTTTGGCAAGCATGTACTCTTCTTCTGCATCAAGCATTGGAAATTTCTTTATTTGTTCAAGATATGCAGACAGGCCACCTTCATTACTTAAAATAGGTAAATTGCTATTCATAGTTGTGTTCATAGACACTTTATCTAATTAATATTAAAAATTTTTCAATGTTTTATTTACCTATATTTCTTAGTATTTTTATTATTTTTTCAAGTTCATTTGGTAAAATTGAGTTAAAAATCATGTGCTTATTTTTTTTTGGATGTATGAAGCCCAGCGTTTTAGCGTGCAGAAATTGCCTGTTCAATTTCATTAAAATTTTTTCTAATGATGGCTCTATATCTTTAAGTTTTTTAAACTTTTTTTTATATTTATCATCACCAACTATGCTGTTACCTAAATGATTCATATGAACTCTTATTTGATGAGTTCGACCTGTTTCTAATTTACACTCTAACAAACTAAAAGTTGGAATATTTTTATTTTCAAAAATTTCTAAAGTTTTATAATTTGTAATTGCTTTTTTCCCTTTACTGTAGCTGACCTCCATCATTTGCCTATTTTTTGAACTTCTTGTAATAAAGGTTTCTATTTTACCCTTGGATGGTCTAACCTTACCCCAGATTAATAATTGGTAAATTCTTTGGATTGTGTGTTTGTTAAACTGATTAGATAGGTGTTCATGAGTTTGATTATTTTTTGCAACAACAATTAATCCAGATGTATTTTTATCAATTCTATGTACTATTCCAGGTCTCAGTTCACCTCCAATATTAGAGAAAGAATTTTTACTGTAATTCATAAGTGCGTTTACAATTGTATTATCAAAATTACCTGCACCAGGATGCATTACTATTCCAGAGGGTTTGTTTAAAACAATCAAATCTTTATCCTCAAATACGATATCTAAGTTAAACTCATAAGGTTTTAAGGAAGCTTTTTTTGGTTCAGGAATAACTAATTTTATTTCATCGCTTAAAAAAACTTTTTTCGATGGATCAGTTATTACTTTATTATTTATTCTTAACTTATTATCTTGAATAAGATTCTTAATTTTCGTTCGACTGATAATATTTTCTCTTTTTTTTATAAAAATATCCACACGGAGTTCATTTTCGGTCTTACCAACAATCAAATTTATTTTTTTTTCCATAAAATGATATATTAATATTATATGCGCTTGTAGCTCAACTGGATAGAGCGCCTGACTTCGGATCAGGAGGTTCTGGGTTCGACTCCTAGCAGGCGCACCACTATTCACCCATATTTATTAAAGTCCCTTTTATTCTCGCTCTTAAAAAAGATAGATAAAATAGCCCTATTCCAAAAATTAAATAAAATAAATTTAATAAATAAGCTTGTTTTATATTTTCATAATCAACTAGACCGTTTATCAAAATATTTCTTGTTTCATCAAAAATGTAAACCAACGGTAAGCCTTTTGCTATTACTTGGAAAAATTCAGGAAGAATTTCTATCGGATAGTAGATACAGCCTAATGGAGCAAGTAAAAATAATGATGACCAAGCTATATTTTCAAAGGATGGTCCAAATCTCATCAAACCAGAGCTAACAAATAATCCTAGTGTAATGCCAAATATATATAAACTTAAAAATAATATAAATAGTGGAAGACCTAATTTTAATATTGAAACTCCAAATAATGGAGATGTTAAAATAATTGCGGGCACTAGACCAATTAATGTTCTTATCAAAGCAGTAAAAATTAAAGATACAATTATTTCTTTAAGCTTTAACGGAGTGATAAATAAATTTGTAAAATTTCTACTCCAGATTTCCTCTAAAAAAAGCATATTGAAACTTATGCTAGATCTAAAAAGAATGTCGTAAAGAATTGCGCATGTAAGAATTATTCCAAGTGTATTATTGTAATAATCACTATAAATTGAAAAAAATTTAGAAATAAATCCCCAAAGAATAATTTGTATTGTTGGCCAATAAATTAAATCCAAAACTCTTGGTAAAGAACTTTTAATGAGATAAAAATGTCTCAAAAAAAGTCCATACATTTTATTTAGATTCATATTAAATTTCTTGTAAGTTTTAAAAAAACTTCCTCCATATTTCTCCTTCCATGTTTTTTAATTAATTCGCCAGGAGCTCCTTCATCAATAATAGATCCTTTATTCATCATTAGAACTGAAGAACATAATCTCTCAACTTCTGCCATGTTATGTGAAGCAAGTAGAATAGAAGTTTTTTTCTCTTTTTGGTATTCCTCTAAAAAACTCCTAACAAAATCTCCTGTCTCAGGATCTAGAGATGCAGTTGGTTCATCAAGAAGAAGAACTGATGGATCATTAATTATAGATTTAGCTAGACTAACCCTATTTTTTTGACCAGAGGAAAGTTCTCCTGTTATTTTATTTATAAATTCATTAAGCCTTAATTTTTCACAAAGATAATCAATTTTAATTCTAAGTTCTTTTACATCATAAAGTCTTCCATAAACTTCAAGATTTTGCTTTACAGTTAATTTTTTTGGTAACTCAATATATGGTGAAATAAAATTTAATTCATTTAATAATTCAACTCTTTGTTTTTCAATTTCAATACCATTTATAAGAACCTTCCCTTTAGTAGGCTTTAGTAAACCAAGAATCATACCTATTGTTGTAGTTTTACCACATCCGTTAGGTCCAAGAATTCCAACGATTTCATTTTCATTTACTTTAAAAGAAATGTTTCGAACAGCTTCTTTTGTGTCATAAGTTTTCGATAAATCAATTATTTCAAGAGGAATAGTCATTAAAATTTTGAAGCCCTTGCTAATCTATCGTTAATAGTTTTGCCGATTCCTATGTTTGGAATTTTGTCTACAGCTATAGATTTGTAATTATCTTTTTTTATCTTTCTCAAAACAGTGTAGAGATTTTTTGCAGCTTCTTTTAAATCGCCCTTTTTTGATAAAAAATAATAGTTCGTTTTGTTAATCTTATTTTTCTTAATTAGTAAAAAGGCCTCATCTTTTTTTATTTTTTTAACATTAAGTCTGATTGGGATTCCAGGTGAATAATGAATTTTTAATTGGCCAGGAGCTGAAATCTTTGAAGGATTTGTATTTATTGAAATTTTCTTCTTTAATATTTTTTGGATAGTTTCAACTTCTAAACCACCTAATCTTAAAATTTTTGGTTTTTTTCTTAGATCAATAATTGTAGACTCAACCCCAACCGAAGATCTTCCACCTTCAAGTATATACTTAATTTTTTTTCCAAAATCGTCTTTTACATCTGAAGAAGTTACTGCACTAACTCTTGAAGATATATTTGCACTAGGTGCTGCGATAGGAAATTTCAAATATTTCAACAGAATTCTTGCTACTGGATGTTTTGGAAATCTCACAGCAAGAGTATTTTTTTTATTAGTTGCTACTTTAGAAATTTTTGATTTTTTTTTTTGATTTAAGATAAATGTTATTGGCCCAGGACAAAATCTTTTATATAATTTTAAAAAATCAGCGTTTAGATCACAATCATTTTTTAATTTTTTTAAATCATAATAATGAATAATCAGAGGGTTATTCATTGGTCTTTTTTTTAATCTAAATATTTTTTTACACGCTGTATCAGAATATGCATTCCCAGCTATTCCATAAACTGTTTCGGTTGGTATAGCAACACACTCTCTTTTATTTAAGAGATTCCTCGCTTTTTTAATATTTGCAAGATTAATTTTCATGTATTATTTGAGAGTATTATATGAAAGATAAAAATTTACCAAATGATTATAATTCATTATCTCTTGAAGAATTAACCACTGAGGCAAATAAGATGATTGAAGAATTGGAAAATCAAAAGGATTTAGGAAACTCTTTAGACAAGTATCAAGATTTGATTAAACTCAATAATATAATTGAGAAAAAATTTCAAAAAAATACCAAAGAAATAAATGAGAAAACAAAAGAAAAGATATTCAAAATTAATCAAAAAAATAATGCAAAGAAAATTAAATAAAATTGCAAAAGATACAAATTTGTTTTTAAGAAGATTTATTGCCAAACAAAAAAAATCAAATTTAATAGTTGCAATGAAATACGGTCTTTTTTCTGGAGGAAAAAAAATAAGATCCAAAATTTTAATTGATGTTGGGTCTCTATTTAAGTTAGATTATAAAACTCTTATCGTTATTGGTGCTGCAGTTGAATGTATTCATGCATATTCATTAATACATGACGATTTACCATGTATGGATGATGACTCTATAAGAAGAGGCAAACCATCAGCACATGTTAAATTTGGAGAGGCTACTGCAGTTTTAGCTGGAAATTCACTTTTAACAATGGCTTTTGAAATTTTAAGTCATAAAGACTTAAGAATTAGTGAAAAAATTAAGATTGATTTAATTAATAAAATTTCTGAAAGCTCAGGCCATCTTGGAATAGCTGGAGGTCAATATTTAGATTTAAATTATGAACGTAAGAAAATTTCTCAAAAAAAGATTGAAGAGATGGAAATTAAAAAAACTGGAAAACTTTTTAGTTTTTGTTGTGCAGCACCATTAATAATTAAGAAAAAAAATAAAAGTGACATTAAGAAATTTGAAAATATTGGTGCTGATATAGGTTTGTTATTTCAGGTCGCTGATGATTTGATTGATTATAAAGGAAGTTTGCTTGTTGCAGGAAAAAAAACTGGTAAGGATAAAAAAAGAGGAAAAGCAACTCTAATTAATTTATTAGGATACAAAAATACTATTAAATATGCTAATAATTTAATCTTAAGAATAAAAAGTAAATTAAAAAAATATGGATCTAAATCCAGAAACTTGTCAGAAACATTAAATTATATTTTGAATAGAAATAAATGAAAAAAAAATACGAACTGTTAGATGAAATTAATTTTCCATCAGATTTAAAAAAATTACCTGAGTCAAAATTACAAAAAGTTGCTGATGAATTGAGAGAGGAAATGATTGATGCTGTCTCGGTGACAGGCGGTCATCTTGGGGCAAGTCTTGGAGTTGTAGAATTAACTGTTGCTTTACATTATATTTTTAATACACCTAATGATAAGTTAATCTGGGATGTGGGTCATCAGTGCTATCCACATAAAATTTTAACCGGCAGAAAAGATAGAATAAGAACTCTTAGACAAGGAAATGGTCTTTCTGGTTTTACAAAAAGATCAGAGAGTGAATACGATCCCTTTGGTGCTGCACACAGCTCAACATCAATTTCATCAGCTTTAGGTATAGCAGAAGCAAACAAACTGTCTAATAAATCAGACAATGTAATTGCAGTAATTGGTGACGGGGCAATCAGTGCAGGAATGGCTTATGAAGCTATGAATAATGCTGGTGCTTCAAAAACTAAGATGATCGTAATTTTAAATGATAATGATATGTCAATCGCTAGACCAGTTGGAGCTATGAGCACTTATTTAGCAAAAATTTTTTCAGGAAAGATTTATTTTAGTCTTAGAGAAACTATTAAATTAATTATGTCAGCTTTTTCAAAAAGATTTAGTGCTAAGGCTGGTAAAGCAGAAGATTTACTAAGATCAGCTGTGACTGGTGGAACTTTGTTTAGTTCACTAGGATTTTATTACATTGGCCCAATAGATGGTCATGATTTAAATTCATTAATTCCAATTTTAAAAAATGCTAGAGACTCTAAGCATGAAGGACCAATTTTAATTCACATTAAATCAAAAAAAGGAAAAGGTTATACTTTTGCAGAGGCAGCAAAGGACAATTATCACGGAGTATCAAAATTTAATGTTAAAACTGGTGAACAACTTAAGAGTACAAGTAAATTACCATCATATACAAAGGTTTTCGCAAACACCTTAATTCAACATGCTAAAAAGGACAGTAAAATTGTAGCTATTACAGCTGCAATGCCTGATGGCACTGGTCTTGACATTTTTCGTAAAGAATTTCCAGATAGGACTTTTGACGTTGGAATTGCAGAGCAACACGCAGTTACATTTGCTGCAGGTTTAGCTACCGAAAACTTTAAACCCTATGCAGCTATTTATTCCACTTTTCTTCAAAGAGCTTATGATCAAGTAGTTCATGACGTAGCAATTCAAAGTTTACCAGTTAGATTCGCGATTGATAGAGCGGGACTTGTTGGGGCTGATGGACCAACACATGCTGGAAGTTTTGATACAACATATTTAACCACTTTACCAAATTTTATTGTTATGGCAGCAAGTGATGAAGCTGAGCTTGTAAGAATGATAAATACATCAACAGAGATTAATGATAGACCTTGCGCATTTAGGTATCCAAGAGGAACAGGGTTGGGTTCAATTTTGCCTTCAATAAATGATAAAATTGAGATAGGGAAATCAAAAATTATCAAAGAGGGAAAAAAATTAGCTATCCTTAATTTTGGAGCAAGATTGAATGAAACTTTGAAGGCTGCAGAAAATTTATTAAAAAAAGGTGTACCAATAACAGTTGTTGATGCAAGGTTTGCAAAACCTTTAGACGAAAATCTTATTTGGCAATTAGCTACAACTCATGAAGCGATCATGACTATAGAGGAGGGTTCAATTGGTGGTTTTGGATCTCATGTGGTAAATTTTTTGACAAAAAAAGGTTTAATGGACTCTAATTTAAAATTTAGATCATTAATGTTACCAGATATTTTTATTGATCAGGATACTCCAGATAAAATGTATAAAGTTGCAAATCTTGACTCAGTTTCAATTGAGGAAAAAGTTTTAGATTTACTAAATTCCAATATAGTTTTGAAAAAACAAAATTAACTACACTGAGCTTTGTGTAGAAGATAATGATCTAATAAAACACAAGATAACATTGCTTCACCCACAGGTACAGCTCTTATACCCACACATGGATCATGTCTACCTTTTACTGATATACTTGTATTCTTTCCAAATTTATTGATTGTTTTTCTACTTTTTAAAATTGAAGAAGTTGGCTTTACAGCAAAAGAGACAATTATCTGTTGACCTGAAGAAATGCCTCCCAGAATCCCTCCAGCGTTATTAGATTTAAATTTTGTTTTTTTTCTATTTTGAGAAATTTCATCTGAATTTTCCTCACCTGACAATTGTGCTGAATTCATACCTGAGCCAATATTAACTCCTTTAACAGCATTTATACTCATCATAGCTGATGCTATGTCAGAGTCTAATTTTGAGTATATAGGTGCTCCTAATCCAGCAGGAATACCGTTCGCTCTTACTTCGATTATCGCTCCACATGACGATCCAGCTTTTCTAATACTTAATAAGTATTTTTCCCAAATTTTTAACATTGATTTATCTGGGCAAAAAAATGGATTTTTAGAAATTATTTTATCATCCCATTTATTAGTATCACATCCTAATATTCCAAGTTGGGTTACAGCTCCAGTGATTTTAAATTTTTTTCCTAATTTATTTTCTAAAACTTTTTTTGCCACAGCACCAGCTGCAACTCTTGCAGCTGTTTCTCTTGCAGATGATCTACCACCACCTCTGTAGTCTCTTATTCCATACTTTTTAAAATATGTGAAATCAGCATGTCCTGGTCTAAATTTATCTTTGATATCATTATAATCCTTTGAACGCATATCCTCATTGTAAATTATCAATGATATTGGTGTCCCAGTCGTTTTTCCCTCAAAAACTCCTGAAAGAATTTGAACCTTGTCACTCTCCTTCCTTTGAGTAGTAAACTTTGATTGCCCAGGTTTTCGTTTGTTTAATTCTTTTTGAATATCCGCTTCTTTTAGTGGTATTAATGGTGGACACCCATCTATAATACATCCTATAGCTGGACCATGGGATTCTCCCCAAGTTGTAAAACGAAAAGACTTTCCAAAAGTATTAAATGACATTATTTATATTGTATAGATTATTTTGTTAAAATTATGAATCAAAAAAACTCACTTGGGCTTAATAAATGCTTCTTAGATCTTGATAATCCATTTGAACTATTTCAAAGATGGTTTGAGGAGGCTAAAAAAAAAGAAATAAATGATCCTAATGCTTTAGCACTTGGTACAGCAAATAAAGAGGGTATTCCCTCAGTAAGAATGGTTCTGCTTAAAGGTCATAGTGAAAAAGGATTTGTTTTTTATACAAATTTAAACAGTCAGAAAGGTAATGAAATTAAAGAAAACCCGAATGCCACAATGTGCTTTCATTGGAAAAGTTTACTAAGACAAATAAGGATAGTTGGAACATTGAAACAAGTTGATGATCAAACTGCTGATGAGTACTATAACTCAAGAGCATATGATAGCAGAATAGGTGCTTGGGCCTCAAAACAAAGTAGTATTCTCCAAAATAGAGATGAACTTTTATACGCTTTAGAGAATTATAAAAAAAAATATAATGACAAAGATAATGTACCTAGACCAAGCCATTGGTCTGGCTGGAATTTAACACCTTCAACAATTGAATTTTGGTTAGATGGAGATAACAGAATACATGAAAGATTAAAGTATTCTTTAGATAAGAATGGTAGTTGGACAAAAAGTCTTTTAAGTCCCTAAAAATCTCTTGACAAACTAAATGAAGTTAAATTTTCAAGAATATTTCTTTCATTACAGTCTTTAAATATAGATAATGAGTTTGACGCTAAATTTATGTAATGATTTGCTTTTTGATAACATTCTTTAATAATTTCATATTGTTTAATTAAAGATAATGTATAATTAAAATCATTTTCATCTCTTATATCTTTTAAAAAAATATCTTTCAGGCTTTCCTTTTCTTTAAGATTTCCTTTTTGAAATAATAAGATTATTGGCAGAGTAATTTTCCCTTCATAAAAATCTTTGCCAATTTTTTTTCCAAATAATTTTGACTCAGAATTGTAATCTAAAGTATCATCAGCTATTTGAAAAGTTAATCCCAAATTCCTTCCGTAAAATTCTAAAGCCTCTTTTTCTTTTAATGACACATCTGATAAAATTGCACCAACTTTGGTAGCTGCTGCAAATAATTCAGCAGTTTTCGCAGAAATTATTCTTAAATAAGTTTCCTCCAACATATCTACCTCTCCTCTGTGTTGTAATTGAAGAACTTCTCCTTGTGCAATCTTAGAGGAAGTTGAAGATAATAATTTTAAAACCTCAATATTTCCGTCATCTACCATCATTTCAAAACATCTACTAAGTAAATAATCTCCAACTAAAACAGAAGAGTGATTATCCCAAACTTTGTTTAAAGTTTTTCTCCCCCTTCTAATAGATCCATTATCTATTACATCATCATGCATTAAAGTTGCTGAGTGAATAAGTTCTACACAAGCAGCCAAATTAATATCTCTAGTTCCTTTTGAATATCCACATAATTTTGCAGAACCTAAAGTTAATAAGGCTCTTAATCTCTTTCCGCCTGTATCAAGGTGATAAGTTGTCATTTTCTGAACTAAGTCTACTTTGCTCTCTAATTTAGACTTTATTTTTTCTTCAACTAACATCAACCTATCTTCAACTGAATTTTTTAGTTGAAAATATGAATTGTTAATTTTGTTTTTTAATTGTATGACACTTCCCATTAATTGAGCAAATTAGTATAATAGGTTGCTTTTTATACTTATCAATTGACGCACCTGAATCTTCAATTATAAGGTGTCTTTATATTCATAAAAAAATTCTATAAATATTAAAAATGCTCTCTTTTTTTAAAAAGAAAAAAATTATTCCACATATTAAGCTAAGTGGAGTTATTGGGAATGTAGGGAAATTTAAACAAGGTATAGATTTTTCCGGCCAAGAAGACATTATTACAAAAGCATTTTCTCTAAAAAAAGCACCATGTGTTGCTATAACAATAAACTCTCCTGGAGGTTCTCCTGTTCAATCACATTTAATTTATAGCTTAATTAGACAACAGGCAAAAAAAAATAAAAAAAAAGTAATAGTTTTTGCCGAAGATGTAGCAGCTTCAGGCGGATATCTAATAGCTTGTGCTGGAGATGAAATTTATGCGAACTCAAGTTCAATAATAGGCTCAATAGGAGTAATCTACTCTTCTTTTGGTTTTACAGAATTGATAAAAAAGTTAGGTGTTGAGAGAAGAGTGCATACTGCTGGAAAAAATAAAAGTACATTAGACCCATTTCTAGATGAAAAAAAGGAAGATATCGAAAGATTAAAAAATATACAATTAGATCTACATAAAGATTTCATAGAGGTGGTCGAAAAAAGCAGGTCATCAAAGCTTAAAAAATCTGAAGTAGAATTATTTTCAGGTGAATTTTGGTCAGGTAGAAAAGCTAAAGATCTTGGTTTGATAGATGATATAGGAAATGCAAATCAGATATTAAAAGAAAAATTTGGAGAAGATGTCGTTATTAAAAAATTTGAAAAATCAAAAAGCTGGCTTAGTAAGAAATTGTCGTCTTCAAATGATCATGTCGATCAATTAGCAAACATATTAGAGGAAAAATCAGTTTGGCAAAAATATGGCCTCTAAAAAAATTAAAAAAAAACCAAAATTTCAAACTTTCCAAGAAACAATTATAAATCTTCAAAAATTTTGGAGTAAAAATGGATGTGTAATTTTACAACCTTATGATATGGAAGTTGGAGCTGGAACATTTCATCCAGCTACTACTCTTAGATCTCTTGGACCTAAGCCATGGAAAGCAGCGTATGTTCAACCTTCACGAAGACCTACAGATGGAAGATATGGGGATAATCCAAATAGACTTCAGCATTATTATCAATTTCAAGTTATAATAAAACCCTCTCCAATTAATATTAAAAAACTTTATTTAAATAGTTTGTCGGTAATAGGAATTAATCATAAAGAGCACGATATTAGATTTGTTGAAGATGATTGGGAAAGCCCAACTCTAGGTGCTGCAGGTCTTGGATGGGAAGTTTGGTGTGATGGCATGGAAATATCTCAATTTACATATTTTCAACAAATGGCAGGTTTTGAATGTAAACCAGTGTCAGTAGAGATAACTTACGGTCTTGAAAGAATTTGTATGTTTACCCAGCAGAAAAAAAACGTTTATGATTTAGTTTGGAATGACGAAGGTGTTAATTACAGGGAAGTTTTTCATCAATCAGAAAAAGAATTTTCAGCTTATAACTTTGAGCATGCTAATACAGAAAACTTATTTAAAATATTTGATATGCATGAGAGTGAAGCAAAATCATTAGTTGAAAAAAATATATCTTTACCTGCATACGATCAATGTTTGAAAGCAAGTCATATATTCAACGTATTAGATGCTCGCGGAGCAATTAGTGTTGCGCAAAGAGCAGAATATATTGGTCGAATAAGAGAAATTACAAAACAAGCTGCTACAATTTGGGTACAGTCGCAAACGTAGAATGTCAGAATTTTTTTTAGAGCTATTTAGTGAAGAAATTCCTGCTGGGCTTCAAAAAAATTTAAGAGAAAAAATTTTTGAAGATTTTAAAAATTTATTTGAGGAAAAATCAATTAGATCAAAAAAAAATTTTTCTTTTTCAACTCCAAATAGATTAGTTCTAGTTTTTGAAGGCCTAGATAAACAAATTAAGATTAAATCTAAAGAGATTAGAGGCCCTAAAACTAGCGCTCCTGAACAAGCGTTGGAGGGTTTTTTGAGATCAAACAAAATTAACAAAAAGGATTTATTTAAAAAAAAAACCGAAAAGGATGAATTTTATTTTTACAAAACTGTAGCAACCTCATTAAAAACACATGATTTACTGACTGAATTCATTCCAAAAATTTTGAGTAACTATCAATGGAAAAAATCAATGAAATGGGGTGAATTTGATTTAAATTGGGGAAGACCATTAAAATCAATTTTATCAATATTTGATAAAAAAATTGTAAGTTTTAAATTTCATCATTTAACTTCCTCTAATTTGACTTTTTTAGATAAAGATTTTGAAGAAAAAAAAAGATCTTTTGAAAATTTTAAGAAATATGAAAAATTTTTTGAAGATAATGGAGTAATCGTTAATCAAAATAAAAGATTAAAAATAATTAATAAATCTTTTTTAAAGATATTAGGGAAAAAAGGGTTAAAAATTAATGAAAATCCTAAATTGATGGATGAGGTTGTAAATTTAGTAGATAGCCCAAATGTTTTATTGTGCAAATTTGATAAAAAATTTTTATCGGTTCCCAAAGAGATTTTGACCCTAACAATGGAGTCTCACCAGAAATATTTTCCAACATTTAATGACAAAAATGAAATTACAAATGAATTTTTAATTGTAACAAATAAAAAAGATAAAAAAGGTCTCATTAAAATAGGTAATGAAAGAGTAGTTGATGCAAGATTAAGTGATGCAGAGTTTTTTTGGAATAAAGATAAAACTCAAAATTTAGTAAAAAAAGTGTCAGAATTAAAATCAATGAATTTCTTTAAAGGGCTTGGATCTTATTTTGACAAAGTTCAACGAATGAGAAAAATTGGTGGAATGATTTCAGATGAATTGTTAATTAGTAAAGAGAAAGTAGAATTGTTAGCATCAATTTGTAAGACTGATCTTACTTCCGATCTTGTCGGTGAATTTCCTGAACTTCAGGGACTTATGGGAGGGTACTTTTCTGAATATCAAGGATTTGATAAAGATATTTCTTTAGCTATTTCTGAGCAATATTTACCAATTGGACTCAATTCAGTTGTTCCAAAAAAACCATTCAGTGTCACGTTATCAATTACAGATAAGATTGATACCTTAGTTGGTTTTTTTGGTATTAACGAGCAACCTACAAGTTCTAAGGATCCATTAGCATTGAGGAGAATTGCTCTAGGTATAATAAGAACCACTATAGAAAATAGAAGGAATTTGAAAATAAATGATCTTTTGAATTATTCCTCACGCCTATACGATGATCAGGGATACAATCTTAAAAACAAAGATTTACAAAAAGAATTACAGGATTTTTTAAAAGATAGATTTAGATACTATCTTAAAAATAAAGAAATACGTTACGATATAATTGAGGCAACTTTATCATCATTTTCACTAAATAATTTATTTTTGTCTTTTGAAAAAGCAAAATGTCTTAATAAGGTAATTAACACCCAAATTGGTATAGACATCAATTCAAGTTATAAAAGAGCATCAAACATTTTAGATCATGAGATGAAAAATAACGAGATTGAAATAAATGATACAACTGATCCTGGTATTTTTAAAAGTGATTTTGAAAAAAATTTATATAAAAAAATTAATGATATAAAAAAATATTATTCTACCATAAACAGTGATGAAAATTGTGAAAAATCATTATCAATTTTAGCTGAAACCAAAAAAGAAGTTTTCGAATTTTTTGATAATGTAAAAGTAAATGAGGATAATGAAACTTTAAGAAAAAACCGTTTGGAACTTATTAATATGTTATGTAAAACGTTTCAAAATTATATAAATTTTCGATTTTTAAAAGCTCATAATGAATAAGTTAATTCTTAATTTTAAGTCTAAAGATTCAAAAAAAATAAAAGATCCAAAAAATTTTTTAGGTGGTAAGGGAGCAAATTTATCTGAAATGGGAAGAATGGGTTTACCAGTACCTCCTGGTTTTACGATTTCAACAAAAGTGTGTGAAATTTTTTATAAGGATAAAAAAAAATTAAATTCCAAATTAGTTAGCCAAATAAAAAAAGAAATTAAAATAATAGAGAAAGATGTATCAAAAAAATTTGGAGATTTAAAAAATCCTCTTCTTTTATCAGTTCGATCTGGAGCAAGAGTTTCAATGCCAGGTATGATGGATACAATTCTAAACTTAGGACTAAATGACAAAACAGTGGTTGCTCTGGCTAACAAAACATCCAACGGAAGATTTGCGAAAGATAGCTATAGAAGATTCATCCAGATGTACGGAAATGTAGTCATGGGTGTTGAAAGTTACAATTTTGAGGAATTGATAGAAAATTATAAGTTAACAAAAGGTGTATTGCTTGATACGGATCTCGATGAAGAGGATTGGGATGGTTTAATTAATGATTTTAAGAATGTCGTTAAAGAAAAGACTAGTAAAGATTTTCCTCAAGATGTTTATCATCAATTATTTGGGGCAATAAGTGCAGTATTTTTATCTTGGGAGAGCAAAAGAGCGAAAGTTTATAGAAAATTGAATCAAATTCCTTCTGAGTGGGGAACAGCTGTTAATGTTCAATCTATGGTTTTTGGAAATATGGGTAATGATTGTGCAACAGGAGTTGTCTTCACTAGAAACCCTTCAGATGGGTCAAATGATATTTATGGAGAATATTTGATTAATGCTCAGGGAGAAGATGTTGTAGCTGGAACAAGAACTCCACAGTACATTACAAAGAAGGCAAGAAAAGAGGCAAAAGTTGATGATGCATCTATGGAAGAGTCGATGCCAGAAGTGTATCAAGAGTTATATAAAATTTTAAAAAAACTAGAGAAACATTACAAGGATATGCAAGATGTAGAGTTCACTGTTGAAAGTAATAAACTTTGGATATTACAAACTCGATCTGGAAAAAGAACATCAAAATCAGCAGTAAAAATTGCTGTTGATATGGTTAGAGAAAAGTTAATCAATAAAAACGATGCTGTTTTAAGAGTTGATCCCAACTCTTTAGACACGCTTTTGCATCCTACTTTAGATGAGAGAGGTTCAATCAAAGTTATAGCAAACGGTCTTCCGGCGTCTCCTGGTGCAGTAAGTGGAAAAGTAGTTTTTAGCTCAGAGGAGGCTGAAAGATTAAATGATATGATGCAAGATACAATTTTAGTTAGAGTTGAAACTTCTCCAGAAGATATTCAAGGAATGCATGCTGCGAAGGGAATTTTAACTTCAAGAGGAGGTATGACTAGTCATGCTGCAGTTGTAGCTAGGGGGATGGGAAGACCTTGTGTTTCTGGTTCAAGTGAAATTGAAATTAATTATGATAAAAAAGTCTTTAAAACATCTTCGGCTGAGATCAAAGAAGGTGAAACAATTACTATTGACGGTTCTACAGGAAGAATAATTTTAGGTACAGTTCCAACTATAAAACCTGAGATATCAGGAGACTTTTCAAAATTGATGAGCTGGGCTGATAAAATTAGAAAACTTAAAGTACGAACTAACTCTGAGACTCCTCTAGATACTAAAACAGCCAGAGATTTTGGTGCAGAGGGAATTGGACTTTGTAGGACTGAACATATGTTTTTTGATGAGGAAAGAATTTTATCAGTGCGAGAAATGATTTTATCAAAAACGTTAGATGATAGATCTAATGCTTTAAAAAAGATTCTACCACATCAAAAAAAAGATTTTATGGAGATATTCAAGATAATGCATGGTCTTCCAGTTACTGTAAGATTGCTAGATCCACCATTACATGAATTTTTACCGAAATCTGATAAAGAAATTTCTGAAGTAGCTAATGTTGTTGGATCAGATAAAAAAGATATTGAAAGTAGGATAGAAGAACTTCATGAACAAAATCCAATGTTAGGACATAGAGGTTGTAGACTTGGCATTTCATTTCCTGAAATTTATGAGATGCAATGTAGAGCAATATTCGAGGCTCTTGCAGACTTAAAAAAAAATAAACAAAAATTTGCTTTTCCTGAGATAATGATTCCTTTAGTTTCAACTGAAGCCGAGATTAAAATAATGAAAGATTTAGTAATCAATACTGCAAGAAAAGTTCAAAAAGAAAATAAAACAAAAATTGAATTTCTTGTGGGTACAATGATTGAGTTACCTAGAGCAGCAATTAAGGCTGATGATATCGCAAAACATGCTGAATTTTTTAGTTTTGGTACTAATGATTTAACACAAACAACTTTTGGAATAAGTAGAGACGATAGTGGTAAATTTTTAAATGATTATATAGATAATAAGATTTTTACTATTGATCCATTTGTATCCATTGACGATGGAGTGAAAGATTTAGTCGAAATAGCGGTTTCTAAAGGAAAAAAACAAAATAAAAAAATTAAATTAGGTATATGTGGTGAACATGGTGGTGATCCGAAGAGTATTAAATTTTGTTCTAAAGCTGGGCTAAATTATGTTTCCTGTTCACCTTACAGAGTTCCTATAGCTAGATTAGCAGCGGCACAGGCTGAGCTTACGAAAAATAAAAATTAAAAAAATCAAATAAACTAGATTTCTAGTTTGAAATCTATAGCTGGAGCACTATGAGTAATGCTCCCAATTGAAATTCTATCTACCCCAGTCATAGCGATAGATTTTACTGTTTTAAGATTTATATTCCCTGAAGCTTCTGTTTCATAATATTTTTTAACAAGTTTTACACCTGCTCTAAGATTTTTAAAACTCATATTATCAAATAAAATAGTATTAAATTTAAGACCGATAATTTTTTTCAGTTGATTTAAATTATCTACCTCAACTGTAATTTTTTTTCTTCTTTTATTTTTTATTGCCAATGAAACTAATTCTTTTAAATCATAACTAGCGATATGATTATCTTTAATCAAAAATTCATCACTTAAATTAAATCTATGATTTGTACCGCCTCCTAATTTAACTGCGTATTTTTGAATAACTCTATAATTTGGTAAAGTTTTTCTGGTACAGCAAATTTTGCACCTTTTTCCAGCTAGTTTTACAAATTGATTTGTTTTTGTAGCTATTCCAGAAATATGAGATAAAAAATTTAAAGCAACCCTTTCTGCAATCATTATAGAATTAGCTTTACCTTTAATTACTGCTATTACAGAATTTTTTTTGACTGTGGATCCATCTTTTTTTTTTATTATAAACGTAATTTTTTTATCAACTTGCTTAAAAGTCTGCTTTACAAATAGCAAACCTGCAACCACTGCTTTTTGATTAGAAATTATTTTTGCTTCAATAATTTTGTTATCATTTAGGAGATTAGATGTTATATCTCCATGAGGATACAAATCTTCAGCAAGAGCAAGTTTTACTCTATCTTTAATAAAAGTTTCGCTTAATTTAATTTTTGACACAAAGTGTTATCTACCGATAGCAACCATTTTTTCTACTGACAATCTAGCTTTATCAATCGTCTCCTGGTCCATGACAATTTCACCATTTTCATTTTCTAAACAGTCTAAAATTTTCGGCAAAGTAATTTTCTTCATATGTGGACACATATTACATGGTCTTATAAATTCAACGTTTGGATTTTCAACCTGAATGTTATCACTCATTGAACATTCAGTTACCATCATTACTTTTTTAGGTTGATTATTTTTAACATAATTTATCATTCCTGATGTTGATCCAGCAAAATCACTTGCTTTAATAACTTCTGGTGGGCACTCTGGATGTGCAATTATTTTAATTCCAGGATTATTTTTCCTTATACTCTTAATTTCGTTTTCGTTAAATTTATCATGAACAATACAAATTCCTTTCCATGAGATAATTTCAACGTCGGTTTGTGAGGCAACATATTTAGCTAAATAGTCGTCAGGTAAAAAAATAACTTTTTTCACACCTAAGGATTTTACAATTTTAACTGCATTTGCAGATGTACAACACACATCTGTTTCAGCTTTTACATCAGCAGATGTATTTACATACGAGACAACAGGAACTCCTGGATATTTTTCTTTTAATAATCTAACATCTTTACCCGTAATTGAAGAGGATAATGAACAACCTGCTTTCATATCTGGTAATAAAACTTTTTTGTTTGGACTCATTAATTTTGCAGTCTCAGCCATAAAGTGAACTCCGGCCATAACAATTATATCTGCTGAGGTTTTTGATGCTTCAACAGCAAGGGCTAAAGAGTCTGCAGAAAAATCTGCAATGCCGTGATAAATTTCAGGAGTTTGATAATTATGAGCAAGTATGACTGCATTCTTCTCTTTTTTTAATTTATTAATTTTATGGATATAAGGAGCATGGACTGCCCATTCAATCTCAGGCATTACCTTTGAAATTTTCTTATAAATTGGATCAGTTGCTAATTTTACTTCTTGATTAAAATCCATAAGTAAAATTTATCAATTTGAAACCTACTTGTCATTGATTTAATGTGGGTCATATTGCGGCCATGCTGAAATTGGTAGACAGGCACGGTTGAGGGCCGTGTGGACCTAGTCCATGAGAGTTCGAGTCTCTCTGGCCGCACCAAAAAACTAAATCTTTAGCCATTCAGGTATAAATATTTTAAATGATCCATTTTTACTTTTTAAAGTAAGATCTTTATGAAAATTTTCATTTGAAAATTTTATCAAAGCAAAGGGATACTCTTCATTTATCAAAATTTTTCCAATTTCAATCTTATTACAATATACCGTTTCACCTTCATCAAGTTTTCCATCAATTATCTCAACTGGTAACAACCGCTTAGAAAGTTTATTTTTAAGTTTAATTCTAGCAGTATTTTCTTGTCCTACGTAACACCCTTTTTTAAAATCAATACCATTAAGTTCTTCAAAATTACATTCAATACCAAATAATTTATTTTTTAATTTATTTAAATTCTTTGGAACTATCCCAAGTTTATGACTTTGATTATAATAGTCCTCAATTTTATCGTCTTTTAATTCAAGTTTTTTTAGAGACAAATAAAGTTTTTCTAAATTAATTATTAACCTTGCACCCAAATTTTTATTTCTTGGATCTAGAACTATTGGATCCTCTCTATATCTCATAGTAAAACCAAGAATGTCTTTTGAGTTATCAATTGATAAATATTTTTCATAGCCAAAACTAGCAACAACGAACTCATTGCTAAGATTTAAGATTTCTACTTTTGATCTTATTCTATATAAATTTAATTGTTTTAATATTTCTTCAGATTGAGACTTTTCACAATCAATAAAAAAACCTGACTTATGCTTTACAATAATAAATTCATAAAGAAACTTGCCTTGAGGGGTTAATAATGAAGCAAAACAACTTGAATTTTCTGTGACCTTATTAATGTCATTGCTAATTAAATTTTGCAAGAAGTCTCTAGCATCTTGACCATTTACATAAAGTATGGCCCTATCTTTTAATATATAAACACTATTATTCATATTTGATTGATCGTTAAATTTAATATAATAACTTTTTTCATAAATGTTAGATCTAATAATCAAAAATGGGCAATGTTATATCGATGGGAAACTAGAGGATAAGGATATTGCCGTTAAAGACGGTAAAATATTAAAGATTGGTCAAATATCAGAGGAGGCAAAAGAAGTTTATGATGCCAAAAATAAAATTACCTTACCTGGCTGTATAGATACTCAGACTCATTTCAGAGAACCGGGTTCTACAGACACAGAAGATCTTCACTCAGGAAGTAGAGCAGCAGTAGCTGGAGGAATTACAGCAGTATTTGAAATGCCAAACACCAACCCTCCCACCTCAAACTTAAAAGAATTTCAAAGAAAATTAGATCTTGCAAAAAATAGAATGTATTGCAATTACGCTTTCTATTTTGGTGCAACAGCAGGTAATGTCAGTCAACTAGCTGAATTAAAAAATTTAGAGGGCTGTTGTGGGATTAAATTGTTTGTAGGCTCCTCAACAGGTAATCTTTTAGTAGCACTAGAGGAAGATATTGATAAAGTTTTTCAAAATAGTTCAAAGGTAGTAGCAGTTCATTCAGAGGATGAAGAAATCTTAAATAAGAATAAAAAATTGATTAAAAATGGTGATGTACATTCACATCCTATTTGGAGAAGTGAGGAATGTGCAATTTCTTCAACTAGAAGAATAGTTAGACTTGCAAAAAAATATAATAAGAAAGCGCATGTGCTTCATATCACCACTAAACAAGAAGTAGATTTTTTATCTCAACACAAAGGTAATATTACTTTTGAAATAACTCCACAACATTTAACAATCTATGCACCTGATTGTTATGATAAACTTGGAACTTATGCACAGATGAATCCACCAATAAGAGATAAATCTCATTATGATCGATTGTGGTATGCAGTAAGAAACAATTTAAATGATACTATTGGTTCAGATCATGCACCACATCTAAAAGTAAATAAAGATAAAGAATATCCTAATTCTCCATCAGGCATGCCAGGTGTTCAAACACTTATGCCAGTAATGTTAGATCATGTTAATCATGGAAAATTATCACTAACCCAACTAATAAATCTGGTGTGCGAAAATCCAATAAAAATATTCGGGATACAGAACAAAGGATTTATTAAAGAAGGATATGACGCCGACTTTACTATCGTTGATATGAATAAGAAAATAACAATTAAAAATGAGAATATAGAAAGTAAATGTAGATGGTCGCCTTTTAATGATGTTGAATTTAAAGGAACACCTGTAGCAACAATAATCTCTGGTAAAATAAAGATGAGGGATGGAAAGATTTTAGGTGACCCTGAGGGCAACCCTTTAAAATTTAGTTAATTTTTACGGTAAAACTATTAACTAGTATTACACCAACAACAATAAGAAACAGACCTGCAATAGCTTGCCAAGCTAAGGTTTGTTTAAAAAAGAAATATCCAAGCAAAGCTATTGTAAATACTCCAAGTCCGCTCCAAGTGGCATAAACAATTGCTATTGGAAGTTTATCCATAACAAATGTCATCAAATAGAAAGACACGAGATAAAATATTGTTAGGCAAATTGTTGGAATAATTCTGGTAAAATTTTGTGAAACTGGCAATAACATTGTTCCAGCTACCTCACAAAATATAGCGATAAGTAAAAAAGAATATGTTTTAACCATTATTAAGTATTTTATTGTCGATTAAATCTTGTTTGATCTCATCAAGAATTGCCGGATCATCAATTGTTGGAGGCATTTTATATTCAACATTATCAGCAATTTTCCTAATTGTTCCTCTTAAAATTTTTCCAGATCTTGTTTTTGGAAGCCTTTTGATAACTATTGCAACTTTAAATGCAGCCACTGGACCAATTTTATCTCTAACCATTTGAATACATTCTTTGGAGATTGTCTCGTTATCTTTATCAACTCCAGCTTTTAAAACTATTAATCCTATTGGTAATTGTCCTTTTAGTTTATCTGCAATACCAAGAACTGCGCACTCAGCAACTGATTGATGTTCAGATAAAACCTCTTCAATGGCACCAGTTGACAATCTATGGCCAGCAACATTTATTATGTCGTCAGTCCTAGACATAATCCAGATATAACCATCTTCATCAATATGACCCGCATCATAAGTTTGATAGTAACCATCATAGTTTGACATATAATTTTGCTTGTATCTTTCATCTGCATTCCAAAGAGTTGGAAATGTACCAGGAGGTAAAGGTAATTTTACTACGATATCTCCCATTTCATTTGGTTTAGCTAAAGTTTGATCTGACTTAATAATTTTTACATCATAACCTGGAACTGCTTTACAGGCTGAACCATATTTTGTTTTCATCATTTCAATTCCTGTACAATTTGAGCTTATTGCCCAACTTGTTTCAGTTTGCCACCAATGGTCTATGACTGGAACTTTTAATAAATTTTCTGCCCATTTAATTGTATCTGGATCTGCTCTTTCACCAGCAAGAAATAAACTTTTAAAACTACTAAGATCATATTTAGAGAAGAACTTTCCCTCAGGATCTTCTTTTTTAATTGCTCTAAAGGCAGTTGGAGCTGTAAATAAAGATTTTACCTTATAATCAGAAATTATTTTCCAGAAAGCCCCTGCATCAGGTGTGCCAACGGGTTTACCCTCAAATAAAACTGTTGCACATCCTTTAAATAATGGAGCATAAACAATGTAAGAGTGACCTACAATCCAACCTATATCACTTGCTGACCACCAAATATCTCCCTCATCAATGTTATAGATATTTTTCATTGTCCATTTCAGAGCTACTATGTGACCCCCAATATCTCTTACAATTCCCTTGGGTGTTCCTGTTGTGCCTGAAGTATAGAGTATGTAAGCAAACTCATTTGAATTCATTTCTACACAGTCAGTATCTTTTGCATCAACGAGTGCTTCATCCCAGCTAATTTCAGTAGGTGCATTTAATTTAGCCTCATTACCTTTTCTTTGAAATAAAATCATCTTACTTATCTTATGACTTGCTAGTTTGACTGCTTCGTCAACTAATGGCTTGTATTCAACAGTTCTTCCTGGCTCAAAACCACATGAGGCTGTGACTAGAATCTTAGCTTTGCTGTCATCTATTCTGCTGGCAAGTTCATTTGATGCAAATCCACCAAAAACAACTGAGTGAATTGCTCCAATTCTTCCACAAGCAAGCATTGCAATAACTGCTTCAGGGATCATTGGCATATAAATTATTACTCTATCACCCTTACCGATGCCTTGATTTGTTAGTGCTCCTGCAAATTTTGAAACTTTTGATCTTAATTCTTCATAAGTCAGCTTACTTTTGTTACCTGTGATGGGACTATCATAAATTAGTGCAGTTTTCTTACCATGACCTTTATCAATATGGACATCTAATGCATTGTAGCAGGTGTTTGTAATTCCATCTTCAAACCATTTGTAAAAAGGAGGGTTAGACTTATTTAAAATTTTTGAGGGTTTTTTAAACCAAAATATATCGTCAGATGCCTCTTTCCAGAAATTCTCTGGATCTTCAATTGATTTTCTATAAATTTCCTTGAATTTATCTGACATAATAAAGTTGATTCGTTAGTTAATTTATTGTGGTTTTTAAATCACAAATTGTATTTAATTTTAAAAAACGAGTAAAATCAATGTAAATTAATGACAATTATGTCTTCTATTAAGTGATTTTATTTGGTATTTAACCACAACTTTTGCTTAGGGAAGCCTAAGCTTAGTTTATATAAACTAAAGTAAAAACTAACTAAAGAGGGAGTTTTTTATGAAAAAACTTAAACTGTTTGCTCTAGCAGCGTTAGCCCTAGTGGGTTATGCAGGTGTTGCTAATGCAGCAGACGCAACGATGTTAGCTCAGGATGACTTTGTTGGAATATCTTTTTGGATTATTTCAATGGGTATGTTAGCGGCTACAGCTTTCTTCTTCATGGAGAGAGGTACTGTTAACCCTGCGTGGAAAACATCAGTAACTGTTGCAGGTCTTGTAACTGGTATTGCTTTCATTCACTACATGTACATGAGAGAAGTATGGGTTGCTACAGGTGACTCACCAACAGTATATAGATATATTGACTGGTTAATTACTGTGCCATTACAGATGGTAGAATTCTACTTAATTCTAGTAGCAGTAAGAAAAGCAAATTCTGGAATGTTCTGGAGATTGCTAATCGGTTCATTAGTAATGTTAATCGGAGGATACTTAGGAGAAGCTGGATACATCAATGCTACACTTGGTTTTGTAATCGGTATGGCTGGATGGATTTACATTCTATATGAAATATTCTCTGGTGAAGCTGGAAGAGCTGCTGCTAAAAGCGGCAATAAAGCTCTTGTAACTGCGTTCGGTGCAATGAGAATGATTGTAACTGTAGGTTGGGCTATTTATCCATTAGGTTATGTATTTGGTTACCTAACAGGTGGTGTAGATGCTAACTCACTAAACGTTGTTTACAACTTAGCTGACTTCATTAACAAAATTGCATTCGGTCTAGTAATCTGGGCAGCTGCAATGAGTTCAGGAGCTGGCTCAAGAGCAAGATAATTACTAAGTAATTAAAATAATTTTAGGGCGAGTATGTTTTTACATACTTGCCCTATTTTTTTTGATCCCTATATTTAATTAAATGGCAAAAATAACATACATAACTTCTGATAATCAAACACATACAGTTGAGGTACAAAACGGCCTTACTGTTATGGAGGGAGCTGTTCAAAATGATATTCCTGGTATCGATGCAGATTGTGGTGGAGGGATGGCGTGTGCAACCTGCCATGTTTATGTCAAAGATGATTGGTTTAATAAAATTCCAAAAAAAGAAGATGGAGAAGATGATATGTTAGATATGGCATTTGAACCAAAAACAAATAGTAGGCTTAGTTGTCAAATAATTGTTTCAGATGAATTAGATGGACTTGAAGTTAACATACCATCCAAACAAGCTTAAATGAAAAAAACTGATGCATTAATTATTGGAGCAGGTCCAACAGGACTTTTTACTGCTCATCAATTAAAATTGATAGGATTAGATTGTGAGATAGTTGATAATTTAGATAAAATTGGAGGGCAATGTATTGAACTTTATCCTGATAAGCCAATTTACGATATACCCGCAGTTCCTGAATGCACAGGAGAAGAACTTACAAATAATTTATTAAATCAATTAAAACCTTTTGATATCAAATTTCATTTAAGTGAAAGAGTTGAAGAAGTAAAAAAAGAGGGAAATAATTGGTTAGTAAAAACTAGCGGTGGGAATTCTTTTTTGACACCAAATGTAATTATTGCAGGTGGTGTCGGATCATTTGAGCCTCGAAAATTTTCACCAAAAGAGTGTGAAAAATTTGAAAATAAATCGTTGTTTTATTCAGTAAAAGATAAAAACATATTTAAAGGAAAAACGGTTTCAATTTTTGGAGGTGGAGATAGCGCATTAGATTGGGCTATTGAATTATCAAAAGAGTCTCATGTTAACTTGATACACAGACGAGACGAATTTAGAGGTGCACAAGCTACTGTTGATAAAATGCACGCATTAGTAAAAGACGGCAAAATTAATCTTTTTACTAAATATCAAATGGCAAATGTTCATGGAGAACAAACATTAGAAAGCATTGATATCAAACATGATAATGATGAAATGAAAAGCTTGAAGACTGAATATGTTTTAGGTTTTTTTGGTCTTATTATGCAACTAGGACCAATTGCTAATTGGGGCCTTAATTTGAATAAAAAAACTGTAGAGGTAGATACTGAAAAATTCGAAACTAATCAAAAAGGTATTTATGCTGTGGGTGATATCTGTAATTATCCTGGTAAATTAAAACTAATCTTGTCAGGTTTCCATGAAGGAGCCTTAGCAGCAAGAGCATGTTTCAAATTAGCAAGACCTGATGAAAAATATAGATTTGAATTCACAACAACTTCAACAAACTTATTGAAAAGACTTGGAAAAAAAGAGTGATAGATCTTTACTCAGCTAATACTCCTAATGGTAAAAAAATTAGTATTATGCTTGAGGAAATTGGATTTGATTACAAAGTAATCAAAGTTGATATTAATAATGGTGAACAATTTAAAGATGAGTTCAAAAAAATAAGTCCTTTAAGTAAAATTCCAGTAATTATAGATCATAAAAATAAAAAAACTGTATTTGAGTCTGGAGCAATTTTGATTTATTTAGCTGAGCTAAGTGGAAAATTTTATAATTCTGAAGAAAGATTAGAAATTAATCAGTGGTTGATGGCTCAAATGGGTTATGTTGGCCCAATGTTAGGCCAACACCATCAATTCCACCATTATAATCCTGGAAAAAGTAAATTTGGTGAGGAAAGATATTTTAAAATTTCTAAACGAATATACAAGGAATTGGACGAGAGATTATCTCAATCAAAATATTTATCAGGCAACAACTATACAATTGCAGATATTGGCACATTTCCCTGGATAGCAAGACATGAGTGGCATGATATTGGTCTTAAAAATTATAAAAATCTTACTAGATGGTACGAGGAAATTTCTAAAAGAGACGGTGTAAAAAAAGGATTTGCGTTTATGGATAATAATGAGTTTCCACCCAAACCATATTAGTTCATTGAACTAAGCAACCTGAACAAAGATGCAAAAATTCCATGACCTGAAACCTCTATGGCAAGAACAATGATAATAATTAAAAGTATTTTTGTATCCATTAACTAAATACGATAAATAACAAAATTATCCAAAACAAACCATAATAATAATATATATACTTTTTAGTAAAATAATAAGTTACTGGATTATGAACTTTTTTAGTTTTTTTCTTTTTTTTAGTCATCTGCGTGAACTTTTTCATCCTTTTCATGTTTTTCTTGAGCAGCAATAGTATATTTCGCAACAGGTCTTGCCATAAGTCTTTTTAACCCTATAGGTTCTGCAGTATCAAGACAATATCCGTAAGTATCTTCTCTTATTCTTGCTAGTGCTTTGTCGATTTCTGAAATTAGTTTAATCTGTCTGTTAATAGCTTTCATCTCAACATTTTTGTCAGTATATGAACTTGCTTGGTCAACAATATCTGCCGAAATACTATTGTCATCCATACTTCCATTATATAGAGCTTCATTATTAGCTCTTACTAATTCTTTTTTCCATTCTTGTAATTTTATTTTAAAAAAAACTTTGTGTTTTTCACACATGTATTTTTCAGTTTCTTTTGGAATATAGGTTTTAGAAATTTTAATTGGACCTTTAATTGTATCTTTTGTTTTAGCTATTGTAGTTTTAACTGCTGATGTTTTAGCAGCTGTCTTAACTTTAGTTTTATTGGCAGTTTTGTTCTTTGCTTTTGTAACTTTTTTTTTAACTTTGCTAGTTTTAGCCATATTTTCTAATTGAGTTCGAGGGAGTATATTCAGCAAAATATGGGTGTCAAGCAACGTTAATTATTGTAATTATTAAGTAATGATCAGTTTAAATAGAAATATAAATAATATATTTTTTATTTTTGTTTTATCACATTTATTAATTTGGACAGTTGTTCCTACAATATTTAATAAAAATTTACCCCTAGATGTCATCGAAGCATTAGCATGGGGTAGTAATTTAGACTGGGGTTTTAATAAACATCCACCTGGTAGTGCATTTTTTCTAGAAGTTTTTTTTCAGATTTTCGGTGCACAAGATTGGGCATATTATTTTTTAAGTTCATTATTTGTAGTAATTTCTTTCTATTTTGTTTTCAAAGTTGCTTACGAGATTTTATCAGACAAATTATTAAGTCTCTTTTCAGTTTTAATTTTAGAGGCAATCTATTTTTATAATTTTACAACACCTGAGTTTAATGTAAATGTGTGCCAGCTACCATTTTGGTCTTTAGTTGTTTATTTTTCATGGAAAATCTACTTTTCAAAAGAAATAAAATTATTGGATTGTTTTTTAATCGGTTTGTTTAGTGCAATAGGATTTCTGTCAAAGTATTTATTTGTTTATCTATTAGCATCAATATCTATTCTCTTTATATATTTAATATTTGTCAAAAAAGATAGAAAATTCGATTTTAAATATTTTATTATTTTAGAAATTTTTGTAATTCTACTAATTCCTCATTTCATATGGTTATATGGTAATGATTTTATCACAATTTTTTATGGTTTAAAAAGGACTGGCTTAGAACCAAGTTTAATAAATCACTTTGAGCAACCAATATTATTTTTAATTAAACAAGTAGGAATACTCCTACCTTTTTTCTTTTTGATTTGGTTATTGGTAAAAAAAATCAAATTAAAATTTAATACTAAAGATAAAAAATTACTTTTTCTATTAGTCATAAACCTATTACCAATTTTTCTAATTTTTATTACTTCAGCTATAATGGGTTCTAAAATTAGAACGATGTGGATGACACCTTTTTATCTGTATTTTGGAGTTCTATTTATTTATATTCTGAAATCACAAATTAATGTTAAAAAAACAAATTCTTTTTTATCAGGATTTTTGTTTCTATTTTTTTTGTCACCAATCATTTATTCTTATGTATCAATTTCTCAATCAGATAAAAGGACTGACTATCCTGGAAAAGAGATTGCATCTAAAGTTCAATTAATTTGGAGTAAAGATTTTAATGAAGAAATTCAATTCGTGACTGGAGACGAATGGAAAGCTGGAAATTTATCGTATCACTTAAAATCACGACCTGTTTGGGAGGGATCTACCAATAATGAAATATTGAAAAATGCATCACAATTTATTTGTGTTGAAGATGTTTGTTTAGGAAGATACTAAAATTAGATTATATTATGAAAATAATAATTTTGACCCCAATATATAATGACTGGCAATCAGTATATAAACTCATTGATGAAATTAATAACCTATCGTTAAACCAAGAATTTAAAATTTCAGTTTATATATTTAATGATTATTCAAATCATGATCGTCCGAATTTTGAAAAAAATCTTGAAAATATAAATTCTGTAAAGATCTTTAATATGAAAAAAAACCAAGGACATGCAAGATGTATTGCTACTGGTTTAAGATATATTTTTGAAAAAGATAATTTTGATTATGTCATACCTATGGATGGTGATGGTGAAGATAGACCTGACGAAATTGAATTTTTTTTAGATCAAATAAAAAAATCACAAAATAAACCTATTGTAGGAGAAAGAATTAAAAGATCTGAAAAAACGATATTTAAGATTTGTTACCAATTACATAAATTTATTACATTAGTATTTACAAGTAAGTCAATTAAATTTGGAAATTATACTTGTTTACCAAGATCAATTGTTGAAAAAATGATTAATGAAAAAGCTACATGGAATAGTTTTTCGGGTTCATTAAAAAAAATTGAAAATGATTTAATTCCAATTCCCTCTATCAGAGGTAGTAGATATTTTGGACCATCAAAAATGAGTTTTATCAATTTAATTAAACACTCACTTTCAATTATTAGTGTGTTTAGAAAAACTTTTTTAATTCGATCTGCATTATTTATAATTATTTATATTTTAATGATCAAAAGTAATGCATCGATAATCACTGCAATACCTCTCATTTTTTTATTAGTAGCTGTTTATTCAATCTCAAATTTAGCATTAAGAGAAAATATGGAAGAATTTAAAAATTGTTTAAGCCAAATAAATGATATTGAGAATATTAAATGAAAAAAAAAGATCTTTATTATGAGAGAATTCCTACAAAACTTTTAAGAGAGGATGTCAGATATTTAGGAAACATATTAGGGCGTGTCATAAGAGTACAAGAGGGAAAAAAGTTTTTTAATTTAGTTGAAAAAGTAAGAAAATTATCAAAAGCAAATAAAGCCAATCCTAATTTAAAAAAATTAAATAGCGATGTAATTAACGCAATTAAAAGACTTGATCCTAAAAATACTTTTAAACTAACTAGAGCATTTTCACATTTTATGAACTTTATGAATTTAGCTGAACTAGTTGACGCGTCTAGAAGCATAAATGAAAATGAAAATAATAAGAAGAAATTAAATAAAAAAAATTTATTTATAGAGGAAATTTTTGAGGATCTATTCAGAAAAAAAAGTATTTCAGATACTAAAATTTATGATTTAGCAAAAAATCTTAATATAGGTATTGTTTTAACAGCTCATCCTACTGAGGTTAAAAGAAGAACTTTAATTCAAAAATATCATAGAATTATTGAGATACTTGAGGAGCGGGAATTATTCAAAAATTTTCCCTCAAAATTAAGAGTGCTTGAAAAAAATCTTTATGATGAGTTAACAATTATTTGGAATACGGATGATCTTAAAAGACTCAAGCCATCACCATTTGATGAAGCTAGATGGGGATTGGCCGTTATTGAAGATAGTTTGTGGAACACCGTTCCAAAAGTTTATAGAAAATTAAATTCTATATTTGTAAAAAATATGGGTAAAAATTTACCAAAAAATTTTAATCCTATTGTGTTTGGTTCATGGATGGGTGGTGATCGAGACGGTAATCCTAATGTTACCTCTGAAGTCACAAGAAAAGTAATTTTACTTTCTAGGTGGGAGGCAGCTAAATTATATGAAAAGGCTCTTACTAAAATAATAAGATCCTATTCTATGGAAAAGGCTTCAAAAAAAATTTTAAGTAAAGTTGGTCAATCATTCGAGCCTTATAGAGTTTTTCTAAGACCTTTGAGGGATAAAATCAGAGTTACTCATAGATCTATTGAACAACATTTAGTTCATAATAAGCCATTAGATCAAAAAAAATTATTAAGTTCTAGAGAGGAAATTCTCAAACCCTTAAGAGTTGTAAGAGAGTCTTTAGAGCAAAATCAAAATGAAAATATTGCTAGTGGTGAATTGTTGGATTTAATGAGAAGAGCTAAATGTTTTGGTATCAATCTAGCAAGATTGGATATCAGACAAGAGTCTGCGAGACACAAACAATTGATATCTGAGTTTGTAAAAACAAAGTATAAAAAAGATTATTCAAATTTTGCTGAAAAAGAAAAATTAAACTTTTTAAAGAAATTTATAACTTCTAAATCTAACAAAATCAGAAATTTTCAATTTAAGAATAAAGAAAATAAAGAAGTTTGGGCCACTTTCAAAGCTTTATCTTATGAGCCGTCCGAGTGTTTAGGTGCATATGTAATATCAATGACCACCTCTGCTTCAGATATCTTATCAGTATCTTTCTTACAAAAAGAGGCAAATATAAAAAACAAACTAAGAGTAGTTCCTTTATTTGAGACTTTAGATGATCTTGTAAATGCAAAATCTATCATGGAAACTTTATTTTCTCAAAAATGGTATAGAAAACTGATTAATCATGATCAAGAAGTTATGATTGGATATTCAGACTCAAGTAAGGACGCTGGAAAAATATGTGCTAGTTGGCATCAGTATAAAGCACAAGAAGAAATTATAAAATTGGCAAAAAAATTTAAGATCAAAATAACTTTTTTTCACGGCAGAGGTGGATCACCAGGTAGGGGAGGAGGTCCGATACAAGCTACTTTAAGATCACAACCTCCTAATTCAGTTAATGGTAATATAAGAATTACTGACCAAGGTGAGGTAATTCAACAAAAGTATGGTTATGAGCCTTTGGCTAATTATAATTTATGTAGTTACATTGGTGCTGTTACAGAGGCTACATTAAATCCCCCGCCAATTCCTAAAAAAAATTGGAGAGATCTAATTGAAAAAATGTCTGACATTTCTAAAAACTCATACAGAAAAAATATAAATCAAAGTTCAGATTTTATTGAGTATTTCAGGACTGTCACTCCTCACAAAGCACTTGGCAAGTTATCTATTGGTTCAAGACCCTCAAAAAGAAAAAATGTTGATAATATAAAAAGTTTAAGAGCAATACCGTGGGTATTTGCATGGACACAGATTAGATTAATGCTTCCAGCCTGGTTAGGAAGTGCTGAAGCATTAAGATACTCTTATATCAAACAGTTTAGAAAAACTTTATATGACATGGAAAAAAATTGGCCTTTCTTTAATTCAATGTTAGATATGCTTGATATGGTAATTTCAAAAGCTGATCCTGAAATTTCAAAAATTTATGAGAAGTTTCTTGCTGATAAAAGATTACAAAGAGTAGGAAAGAAGTTAAGATTCCAATTTGATACAATAAAGCAATTGAATAAAAAAATTACACCTAAAGAAATTCTAAAGATTAGAAAGGAATTTAGATCTACAGCATTAGTGAGAAATATTTACTCTGAGGTTTTAAATATTATTCAGCCAATAGTTATTTATAAATTAAAAAAGAAAAAAGATAAAAAGAATATAAAATATTTAGAGGATGCTTTGCTGACTTCTATTGCAGGTATTTCTGCTGCAATGAAAAATACTGGATGATATTCAAAAGAATTACTTTTTTAATTTTATTATCTTTTATAATTACCAACACTTCAAAAAGTGATTTTAAAGAAATAAAAAAAAAAGCAATTATTACTAAGCCAGAAATTATTTTTCCAATTCGAGAAAAACTGGATAAATGTATAAATAATATGTATGTAAACCAAACAACCAATCCTGTTTTACCAGTAATAAAAGTTGAAGCTCCATCAGGATACGGTCTGGATAATAGATTTATGTACGCTTTAAATAAGTTTGAAAATTTTAAACGTCCTTGTGGTGGGGGAGATATTGCAGCTTGTGAGAATGTAAAAAGAGTAATTTTAAATTGGGCAAAAGCAGACGCTGCACAAAGAACAGGCCCATCTGATGGTGAAGGAAGGCACTGGAATGATACTTTGACAGTAAATCTTTGGGTGGCTTCTCCAATGATGGCAGGATATTCGTTTGCAAAACAAATTATTAAAGTTCCTGATAATGAAGATAAAATAATTAAAGATTGGTTCAAAAAGATTGTAAGAAAAAACAAACATTTGATGTATGAATACTCTAATTACAAAACAGGGTCTGGTGCAAATGGTACACCAAAAAGGGCACATAACCATGCCTTATCATCTGCGATAAGCCACATGCAGTTAGGAATTTTACTTAATGATAATAAATTTTTTAGAACAGCATTTAAGAATTACGAGGCAGCAATTAGATATCAACGTAAAGATGGAAGTATGCCAATTGAAACGAGAAGAGGTGGTAGAGCAATGTTTTACCAGGGAAGAGCCATGAATGCATTGTCAGTAATAGCAATTATCTCTGAAAACCAGGGCTACAACATTTGGGAATATGATTACAAGGGAAAAAATTTTCATAACATAGTTAAGTTTTTCATAGATTTTACCGAAAATAACGAAATTGTTTTTAAGTATGCAAAAAGTATGAAGCACCCAGGACCTGCTAAGAATTATAAAGTTCAAGATTTAGATAGTAGATCTAGTAGTAATTGGGGATGGCTCTATGCTTATGTAACTCGATTTCCAGATCATGAGAATGTTCAAAGATTAAAACAATGGTCTACTAATCAAAGTAACCTTAATAATTATCAAAGAAAAATAGTTCTTAATTTTGAAAATATTTTAAAAAGGAACTTTGGTACTTCATCTTGGACAGTCGTAGAACCAAATTGTCATTTTACTAAATAGCTCTAATTGTTGGTAGACAATAAAAATCTGCTGTATCTATTTTAGAAGAGTATTGTCTTCTCATGTTCCATTTTTTATGAACACCTGCACTCGCAAGACTTAATGTGGATCTTCCGTATCTATAATTAGTATTATCAATTGATCGCATTAAACTTTTTATCTTTTCATCTTTTTGTGATGAAAATAAATTTTTTCTTCCATCATCATTACGTAGTCCTGTAAGCATGACACCTGCTTTCTGATATCGATATCCATTTTTGAAAATGCTTTCTAAAATTGAAACTGCAGTTTTAACAGTTTCTATGCTATTGTTTGTTGCAATGGGAAAATCAATTGTCTTTGCATTTGAATAATAGCCATAGTCTCTTTGAAAAGGACTAGTTCTGACAAAAACTGTAATTGCTTTTGCAACTAAAGACTCTGATCTAATTTTCTCAGATGCATTTAAACAATAGTTTGCAACCGCTTCTTTTAATTCTTGAAATTTTTCTATTCTCTTTCCAAATGATCTTGAAACGACACAGCTCTTTCTTTTCGTTTGTGTTGTCTCTAAACCAATACAAGGCACCCCTCTAAGTTCCATTGCAGTTCTGGAACTTAAAACGTTGGAACATTTTTTGATCCAAGTATTAGATTTGTTCTTAAGCTGTTTTGCATTGTAAATTCCATTCTTTTGATAAAACTTAGTAAGCTGTCTACCAACGCCCCACACATCGTTAATTTCAACTTTTTCTAAAATAGGATCTAAATTCTCAATGCCAATTAAGCTTGTCACTCCTGATTGTTTTTTCTTTGCAATATGATTTGCAACTTTACTTAAAGTTTTAGTTTTAGCGATACCAATACTAGTTGGAATCCCAGTCCATTGTAAAATTGTTTCTCTAATTTCTCTTCCAACTTTTTCAACTTCAGTATCTGGAAAATTAGATAAATCTATAAATGCTTCATCAATTGAATACACTTCTATTTCGGTATTAAACCTTTTCAAAGTTCTCATTACCCTTCTAGATAAATCTCCATACAAAGAGTAATTTGATGAAAAAACTTCAACTTTATTTTTAACAATAATATCCTTTGCCTTAAAATAAGGCTCACCCATTTTAATTCCTAAAGCTTTTGCTTCATTGGATCTAGAAATGATACAACCATCATTATTGGATAAAACAACCACAGGTTTTTTTCTTATTTTTGGATTAAATAATCTTTCACATGAAACATAGAAAGAATTACAATCAACTAAGCCTATTTTTTTAGTACGTTGAATGAATGACATAAGTCACAACCCCCCAAATAAAAACATCTTCTTCTTCATTAATTAAAATTCTATTAGAAAAATCTTTAGACCCAGATGATAGAAATTTTTTATCTCTTTCTTGAACTAAAGTTTTAACCACAAGCTCATCATGAACATTTGCAATAACCGTTGAAAAATTTTTTGGTTTCAAGCTTTTATCGACAACCAATAAATCTCCATCATTAATCCCAACATCGACCATGGATTTGCCCTGAACTCTGATGATAAAAGTAGCTGGAACATTTTTGATTAAATGCATGTTCAGATCGATATCTTCTTCGATATAATCAGTGGCAGGTGATGGGAAACCAGCACCAGCTTTATGTAGATAATAGGGAATAGTTAGTTTCATGTTCTTGTTTTGTTCTAATTTATAGCCCATTTATACAATGCACGCAAGAGGTTGTATTTTGAGTCCGTAATTGAATCAAAAGTGAATCAAAACGTGAACATCAAAACTATATTTTGTATGCTTGTGGATAACTTCAACCAAGGATAGTTTAATTTAAAATCAATATGAGAAAAATTTTAATAATTCTAACTATAAGTTTCAGCATAATCATTATAAATCAAAAACCGTCACATGCATTTTTTGGATTATTTGATCCAACAGTAAGTGGCTGCGTTTATCAAGAGCCAGAACTTGGAAACAAAAAAATTCATTGTGTAAGCATTAAATACAATGAGTCAAAAAATCCAGGCAGCCTAAAAAAAGCAGAAAGAGCCTGTTATAGAGAACTAAATTATTATGGTAGAAAATATGGTGAGATAGGTTATTGGATAAGTGGGTGTTTACCTTAAAATGAAAAAACTTATTTGTCATTGTGGGGCTGTCGAAGCAGAAATTAATTTAGATGGAGATTTAGCTAAAGTAATAAAATGTAATTGTTCTATTTGCAAAAGAAAGGGCGCAATTATGTCGATGGTAAAAAATGAAGATTTTAAAATTATAAAAGGAGAAGACAAATTAAAACTTTATCAATTTCATTCAAAAGTTGCCAAACATTACTTTTGCTCAGACTGTGGAATTTATACCCATCACAACCCAAGAATAAATCCAGCCATGACAGGATTTAATGTTGGCTGCATTGATGAAATAAATACTTTTGATATAAAAGAAGTTCCAGTAAATGATGGTCAAAATCATCCATTAGATAAAAAATAATTTTCATGCAACAATTCAGCTTATGCTTTGGTAAGGTAAAAAAAGATTGTTTAAAGTTTATTAAATCTCAAGAAACAAAAGCTGATAAATTTAAAAATAAAGAAAGAATGATTAAGTCTTTCTTAATTCCTCTATGTTTTTGGATCAGTGAAAAAGCTGATAAAAAAAAACCGTATTTTGTAGGATTAGCAGGAGGGCAAGGAAGTGGCAAAACTACAATTAGCTCTTTAATTAGAATTATCTTAACCAAATACTTTAGATTAAACGTTTTTAGGATCTCAATAGATGATTTTTATAAAACAAGAAAAGAAAGAATAAATTTATCAAAAAGCGTTCATCCTATGCTTTTAACAAGAGGTGTGCCCGGAACACATGACATTAATATGATGTTGGATTTTTTCAAAAAGTCAAAAAGTAAGAAATTCAAAAGATTGAAATTACCCACATTTAATAAAGCCATTGACGATAGGTATAATAAAAAAAAATGGTACGATCTAAAGAAGAGACCGGATGTAATTATTTTTGAAGGGTGGTGCGTTGGTGCAAAATCAGAAAAAAATAATACTTTAAAGAAAATAATAAATTCATTGGAAAAGTCGAAAGATCAAAAACAGATTTGGAGAAAATATGTTAACAACCAATTAAAATCAAAATATAAAAAATTATATTCACAATTAAATTGTTTGGTTTATCTGAAAGCAAAAAATTTTAGCTTGTTACAAAAATGGAGATTAAAACAAGAGAGGAAACTTTGGGTTCAAAGTAAAGTGAAATCAAAAATAATGAGTAGAGGAGATGTATTAAATTTTATGCAAACTTATCAAAGAATTACTCAAAACATGTTTAGAAATATGCCAAAATATGCATCAGTCATATTCAATTTAAATAGTAACCATCAAATTAAATCTGCTGTATATAAAAAGAAATGATTAGGATTTTATTTATAATTACAAGTTTAGTATTTTTGTTAAATAATGCTAGTGCTGAAACTTTTTCTGCAGCATTAAAAAAGGCTTATAATGACAATAATGAGCTGAATGCTGAAAGAGAGAGTTTAAACATTTCTGAGCAAGAATTAAAAATTTCAATTAGTTCGTATTTACCATCAGTAACTTTGAGTGGAAGTAAAAGCTCAGAAGACACCAATAAATTAACCAATCAGAACGGAACAGATGCAACAATTTCAGATGTAGACCCAACCGTGCAATCATTAACAATTACCCAAACATTAATAGATTTTGGAAGAGGTGCTGAATTAAGTAAAAGTAAAATTGGTATTGAATTAGCTAAAGCAAAGCTTTTAAAAAAAGAGCAAGAAATTCTTTATAAATCAATTGAAGCTTATACGGGGTTAATTTCAGCAAACGAAAAACTGAAGATTAATAGATCCAATGTTAATCTGTTAGATCGACAGGTCGAAACAGATAGAATTAGGCTTGAGCGAGGAAACATATCCTTATCAGATGTTGCTCAATCTGAGTCTTCTTTAGCTGGAGCACAAGCAAAATTAATCCAAGCTGAAAATGATTTCTTAACCAGTAAGCTAAATTATGAAAATGTGATTGGCACTATTAATGATACAGAGGCACTAGATAAATCATCTATCACAATAGTTAATTTGCCCAATGAATTAAACTCTGCAATAGAGATATCAAAAAAAGGCAATCCAGATTTAATTATAGCTCAACTTGAATATGAACAATCAAAAAAAGATACATTAAGTGCAAGATCTGATTTAGCCCCAACAGCTACTTTATCTTTTGATAGATCAAAAACAGATGATCTAAGTTCTACCTATGATGAAAAAGAGCAAGATACTTTAAAAGCAACTGTCACATGGCCTTTTTTTTCAGGTGGAAAGAATTATGCAAATTTGAATAAAAACAAAAGTCTGGAGACACAAAAAAATCTTCTTTTAAATAATATGATCAAAAAAAATCAAACGGATGTTGCTAGTGCCTGGTCAAATTATCAATCAAACAAAAGTTTACTTAATTCAGTAAGAGCTCAGGTGAATGCTGCAGAAATCGCAAATGAGGGAATTGTAGCTGAATATAATAGTGGTTCAGATAGAACTACTTTAGAGGTTATTCAGTCTAACTCTTTATTATTGAATGCTCAGATTTCGTTGGCAGATTCAGAGAGAAACTACATTCTTTCGCAGTTTAATCTTTTAAAATCTATCGGATTGCTCAATAGCGAATATCTTAAATTGAGATAAAATTAGCTTTTTTAGGCTTAAATAAATAAATCTTGCCAATGAGAACAAAATGTGTACATTTATAATCATGATTCGAGTGACAAAAATATTAAAAAAAGAGGCAAAAAATGACTAAAAATAACTTAAAAGTAGTTAAATCTACTAAAGATCAAGAATTGGATAATAAAGAAAAAAATAAAGCTTTAGACGCAGCAATCAGCCAAATCACAGATAATTTTGGAAAAGGTTCTGTGATGAAGCTTGGTGAAAAAAGAGCAATGGATATCGAGTCGATATCAACAGGTTCTTTAAGTTTAGATTTAGCTTTAGGAATAGGCGGTTTACCTAAAGGAAGAATTATTGAAGTTTACGGACCAGAGTCTTCTGGAAAAACTACATTAGCATTACAAGTTGTTGCTGAAGCTCAAAAAGCAGGTGGAATTTGTGCATTTGTTGATGCAGAGCATGCTTTAGATCCAGTTTATGCAAAAAAATTAGGTGTAAATACTGAGGAGCTTTTAATTTCACAACCAGATGCTGGTGAACAAGCTTTAGAAATAGCAGATACATTAGTAAAATCAGGCTCTATTTCAGTTATCGTAATCGACTCGGTTGCAGCTTTAACTCCAAAAGCTGAAATTGAAGGTGAAATGGGAGATCATCATGTTGGTCTTCAGTCAAGATTAATGAGTCAAGCTTTGAGAAAATTAACTGGTTCAATTTCAAATACAAACACAATGATGATTTTCATAAACCAAATCAGAATGAAAATTGGTGTTATGTTTGGAAGTCCAGAAACAACATCGGGTGGTAATGCACTTAAGTTTTATTCATCTGTAAGAATGGACATTAGAAGAATTGGTGCCATCAAAGACAAAGATGAAATTATTGGAAATACTACAAGAGTTAAAGTAGTTAAAAACAAAGTTGCACCACCATTTAAAGTTGTCGAGTTTGATTTGATGTATGGAAGAGGCATTAGCAAAATGGGTGAGTTAGTCGACCTAGGTGCTAAAGCTGATATCATAGAAAAATCTGGAGCTTGGTATGCTTATAAAGGTGAGAAAATTGGACAAGGTAGAGAAAATGCAAAAACTTATCTTGCACAAAACCCTAAAGTTGCTGCAGAAATAGAAATGGCAATTAGAGAAAAAGCTGGTGTGATTTCAAAGAAAATTGAAGGAAATCCATTAAGTCCTGAAAAAATTGAAAAGGAGAAGAAAGTAGCTGAAAAAGAAGAGGCTGCAAAAGAAACTGCTCCTTCAAAGAAGAACTAGAATTAAAGGTCATCTTTAAATTATAAAGGCGCTTATTATAAGCGCCTTTCCCCCTATCGTTATCTAGACATAGAACAAAAAAGCTGTATTTTAAAAATATGGCGGACAAATCACTAAATGAAATAAGAAGTACGTTTCTTAAATACTTCGAAAAAAATGATCATAAAATTGTTGAGTCTAGCAATCTAGTCCCAAATAATGATCCAACCTTAATGTTTGCTAATTCAGGGATGGTTCAGTTTAAAAATGTATTTACAGGTCTAGAAAAAAGAGATTACCAAAGAGCTACTACCTCACAAAAATGTGTTAGAGCGGGTGGCAAACATAATGATTTAGAAAATGTTGGTTATACACCAAGACATCATACTTTCTTTGAAATGTTGGGAAACTTTTCTTTTGGAGATTATTTCAAGGAAAGAGGAATTGAACTTGCATGGAATTTAATCACCAAAGATTTTGGTTTAGATAAAAATAGACTTTATGTAACTGTTTTTAATGAAGATGATGAGGCTTTTAATTTCTGGAAAAAAATAGCGGGTTTTAGTGATGACAGAATAATTAGAATTGCAACATCAGATAACTTCTGGTCAATGGGTGAAACTGGCCCTTGTGGCCCTTGCTCAGAAATATTTTATGATCATGGAGATCATTTAAATGGTGGATTGCCAGGAACCAAAGATCAAGATGGAGACCGTTTTATTGAAATTTGGAACCTAGTCTTTATGCAGTATGAACAAGTTTCAAAAGAAAAAAGAATAGATTTGCCAAAGCCATCTGTCGATACCGGAATGGGATTAGAGAGAATTGCTGCTCTTTTACAAGGCACACATGATAACTATCAAACTGATCATTTTAAGAAATTAATTAGCTCAATATCTGATGCAACAAAAGTCAAACAAGAAGATAAAAATATATCAAGTTTTAGAGTAATTGCTGATCACTTAAGAGCAAGCTCATTTCTTTTAGCCGAAGGAGTTTTACCCTCAAATGAAGGTCGCGGATATGTTTTAAGAAGAATTATGAGAAGAGGAATGAGACATTCTCATTTGTTAGGATCTAAAGAACCAATTTTTTATAAAATTTTTGACTCATTAAAAAACGAGATGTCAGGAAACTACCCAGAGCTTGAAAGGTCTCAATCTTTAATCAAAGAAACTTTAAGAATGGAGGAGGAAAAATTTTTAGTTTTACTAGATAGAGGTATCAAAATTTTGAATGATGAAATTGCAAAAATAGACAAAGTTTTACCTGGGGATGTCGCATTCAAATTATATGACACCTATGGTTTTCCATTAGATCTTACTGAAGACATTTTAAAGAATAAATCTTTAAAAGTTGATCATCAGAAATTTGATGAATTAATGAAAAAAAGTAAAGAGCTTGCAAAAAAGAATTGGAAAGGTTCTGGGGATAGTTCTGAGGAAGCAATTTGGTTTTCAATAAAAGATAAAACTGGTCCAACAGAATTTTTAGGTTACGAGTCTAATCAGTCAGAGGGTGTTGTGTTAAACTTAATTAAAGATAACAAAGAAACAAAATCTTTATCTTCTGGTGAAGAAGGAATGATTATTACCAATCAAACCCCGTTTTATGGAGAGTCAGGAGGACAACTTGGAGACAAAGGTACAATTGTCTCTGGTAATTCTGTTTTTGAAGTAGAAGATACGCAAAAAAAACTTGGAGACTTATTTGTTCATTACGGATCTTTGAAAACTGGAGAAATAAAAATTAATGATGTAGTTGAAATGAAAATAGATGTAGAGAGAAGAGATAATCTAAAAGCTTACCATTCTGCTACACACTTACTCCACGAGTCATTAAGAAGAACCTTAGGTAAACATGTTATGCAAAAAGGATCATTAGTTGCTCCAGATAGATTAAGATTTGACTTTAGTCATATGAAACCAATTACTGATGAAGAGTTAGAAACTATCGATAAATTAGTTAATGAATATGTTTCAAATAGTTCTGAAGTAACCACAAGAATTATGACACCAAAAGCTGCAATTGAAAAAGGAGCACTAGCTTTTTTTGGTGAAAAATATGGAGAAGAAGTCCGTGTTGTATCTATGGGAAAGGAAAAAGAAGCATACTTTTCAACAGAATTATGTGGAGGTACACATGTCAAAAATACCGGTGATATTGGAAAATTTAAAACCGTAAGTCAATCGTCTATTGCTGCGGGCGTTAGAAGAGTTGAAGCTTTAAGAGATAAACAACTTGAGGATTTTATTAAGAATAAAGAAAAATTATCAACTTTATCGACACAAAAAGATGAAGAAACGATTAAAGATTTGTCATCGCAAATTATTAAACTTGGAGGCAAACCAAATGTTGATAATAAAGATTTAAAAGAAATTATAAAAAATCTTTCACGACAACTTGAACAACTAAATGTTAGTTCAGTTCTTCAAGATAAAACCAAAAACATTATTAAAGATGATAAGATAAATAATATAAAAGTTAGATTTCAAAAAGTACAAGATTTACCTCCTAAAGATTTAAGAAAATTAGTTGATAATGGTAAAAAAGAATTAGGTGATGGTATCGTAATTGTATTTGCAAGCAGTGAAGGTAAAGTTGGCTTGGCTGTTGGAATTACTGAAAAATTAGTTGATAAATATGATGCAGTAAAATTTGCAAAATTAGGATCAGAGACAGTTGGTGGAAAAGGCGGCGGTGGTAGAAAAGATTTTGCTCAAGCAGGGGGTCAAGATAAAAGTAAAATTGATGAAGCTTTTGAAAAAATTAAGTCTTTAATTTAATTTCTTTTTTAAATTATTATCAATTTCATCTAGAAATTGATTTGTAGTTAAGTACTTACTTGATGGCCCAACTAATATAGCTAAATCTTTAGTCATAGAACCACTTTCGACACAACCAATACAAACTTGCTCAATAGTGTTAGCAAACTTTATAAGATCATCATTTCCGTCTAATTTACCTCGGTGGGCTAAACCTCTCGTCCAGGCAAAAATCGAGGCGATTGGATTGGTTGATGTTTCTTTTCCTTGCTGATGCATTCTATAGTGCCTTGTAACCGTTCCGTGGGCTGCTTCAGCTTCCATAATTTTTCCATCAGGAGTTAAGAGTGTACTTGTCATTAAACCTAAAGAGCCATAACCCTGTGCCATCGTATCAGACTGAACATCACCATCGTAGTTTTTACAAGCCCAAATATATTTTCCGCTCCATTTCATTGCACATGCAACCATGTCGTCAATTAATCTATGTTCATAGGTAATTTTTTCCTTATCAAATTTTTCTTTAAATTCTTTATTAAACACATTTTCAAAAATGTCTTTAAAACGTCCATCGTATTTCTTAAGGATTGTATTTTTTGTTGAAAGATAGACTGGCCACTTTTTTATTAGACCGTAACTAAAGCAAGATCTAGCAAAGTCTTCGATGGATTTATCTAAGTTATACATTGAAAGAGCAACTCCTGGTCCAGTAAAATTAAATACCTCGTATTTAATTTCATCTTTACCATCCTCTGATGTCCACTTAACTTCCATCTTTCCTTTACCTGGAACTCTAAAATCAGTTGCTCTGTATTGATCACCAAAAGCATGTCTACCAATTACCACTGGATCTGACCACGAAGGCACTAATTTTGGAATGTTAGAACAAATTATAGGTTCTCTAAAAACAGTTCCACCAATGATATTTCTTATTGTTCCATTTGGTGACCTCCACATTTTTTTTAAATTAAATTCCTCAACTCGTGCTTCATCAGGAGTGATAGTGGCACACTTTATACCTACGCCAATTTTCTTAATTGCATTAGCAGAGTCTATTGTGATCTGATCATCAGTATCATCTCTGCTTTTCATGCCTAAATCGTAATATTCGATACCAATATCAAGATAAGGAAGGATTAATTTTTTTTTAATAAATTCCCAGATTATTCTGGTCATTTCATCACCATCTAACTCTACAATGGGGTTTTTTACAGTAATTTTGCTCACTTTATTTATATCTTAATAATTGAATTTCGTAATTTTATATACATATTAATGAAAAATTATCAAATAGAAGAACATGTTTAGTAAGATATTTCCAAAAATTCACGCTGAGGGATACAAGTTCCTAGTTATCTCTGGGATTGTTACAATCGTATTTTATAGTTTTAGTAATTTTTTAGGTTTAATTGGTTTAGTATTAACAATCTGGGTTTATTATTTTTTTAGAGATCCAGATAGAGTAATTATTAATGATAATAATTATCTAGTTAGCCCTGCTGATGGAGAAATCATAAAAGTTGAGGAAGTTGATGGTCCAAAAGAGCTAGGTTTAGAAAATAAAAAATTTAATAAAATCAGCGTTTTTATGAACGTATTTGATTGCCATGTTAATAGAACTCCATGTGCTGGAAAAATTGAGGAAATTTTATATAAGCCTGGAGCGTTTGTTAATGCTTCTCTTGATAAAGCAAGTGAAGATAATGAGAGAAATTATTTTAAAATTAAGGACACGGATAATAACGATATTGTTGTAGTTCAAATAGCAGGACTAGTTGCAAGAAGAATAGTTTGTGAGTCTAATAAAGATCAAGAATTAAAACAAGGTGATAGAATTGGAATGATAAGATTTGGAAGCAGAGCAGATGTTTACTATGAAAATTATCAACCTTTAGTCAAAGTAGGTCAAAAAGCTATTTCAGGCGAAACACTATTAGCTAAAAAATAAAATGGAACAACCAAAAAATAATTTAAAGATCGTAGCAGATAAAAAAAGAGCAAGAATGATCTTACCTAATATGCTTACATTAATAGGAGTTTGTATTGGTTTAACCTCAATACGATTTGCTCTAGACGGTAGGTTTGAGCTTGCAATTATAGCAATTCTCTTTGCTGCTTTAATCGATGGTCTTGATGGAAGAATAGCTAGATTGATTAGAGGGACTTCTAAAGTTGGAAAAGAATTAGACTCGCTTACTGATATGATCAGTTTTGGGGTAGCACCAGCATTTATAATGTATTTCTGGAAGCTAAATACTTTAGGAAGATTTGGTTGGTTGCTTTGTTTAGTTTATGTAATTTGCGTTGCATTACGTTTGGCAAGGTTTAACATAAATTCAAATCAAGAACCTTCATGGAGAGATAATTTTTTTGAGGGAGTTCCATCACCAGCTGGAGGAATTTTGGTTTTAACACCTTTGATCATTAGTTTAAGTGGTTTTAACTTTGTTCAATTGAATTATGATTTAATGGTACCCATTTTTTTTATTGCGACTTCTTTTTTACTAATTAGTAAATTCCCTAGTTATTCTTTTAAAAAGATAGTGATCCCAAGAAAGACAACAATATTTCTTTTATTTGGAATAGTTTTATTTTTTGGACTTTTATTGATTTATACTTTTAATGTAATTGCGATAAGTACTGCAATTTATGTACTTTTATTACCAATAAGCTTTTTCCATTTTCAAAAAATTAAGAAACAACATGAAAATGACAAAATTCAAGACGAAGATGACCTTGAAGACGTACTTTAATGAAAAAAAATGTAATCGTTTCTTTAGCTGATGCTAATTATTTTCCTTTACTAGATGAACTAGTAGATTCAATTAAAAGATTTAAACAGAGTGAAGATGTTGCTATCTGTATTTTGGATGCAGGATTAAAAGAAGATCAGAGAGATAGTTTATCTAAAAAAGTTGATGAAATTAAAAATGCTGAATGGGATATTGAAGTGCCTGGTTATAAGGTTAAAGGTAAAGAGTGGTTGAAAAGTCAGGTCTCAAGAGCCTTTTTACCTAAATACTTTCCTAACTACGAAAAATATCTGTGGATTGATTGTGATGCATGGGTAAATGATTGGAGTTGCGTGGAATTATATTTCAAGGCTTGTGATGATGGAAAGCTTGGAATTACTCAAACGATTGGCCCAGGATATAAGATTACATCAAAAGTAAACTGGCTTTTTGGAAAGCTGGCGTTAATCAAATCTCAAAATTTTAAACACGCTGTAAAATCAAAAATTAGTTATGCAGATGCTAGGAAATTAGCTTTTGCACCACATATTAATATTGGAGTTTTTTCCTTAGAAAAAGATTCTAAAGGATGGAGCACTTGGCAAAATAATTTAGAGAAAACTCTAAAAGCAGGTAATATTTTTGGATCTGAAGGTTTAGCAATTAATATGTCTGTTTATATTGATAATTTGGAAACTGAATTTCTTCCATTAAATTGTAATTGGATCACAAGTAATTTACTCCCAAAATATGATCAGAAACAAAATTTATTTGTCGAACCATACTTGCCAAATTATAAAATTGGCATAATGCATCTTGCAGCAGGTATTTGGAAAGATGGTAAAGATATGCGAGTGGATAAAACAATTAAAATTGAATTAGATACTTTAGATAAAAATAAGATACTAAAAAGTTTAAGATATAATACTTAATTGAAAAAAAATAAGATTTCAAAAAATTGGGTAAATAAGCAAAGACGCGATACTTATGTGCGTCAATCAAAGGTTGATGGTTATCGAGCTAGGTCTGCATATAAACTAAAAGAGATAGATGAAAAATTTAAAATATTTAAAGGTGGAATGTCAGTTGTAGATATTGGAGCTGCTCCTGGAAGTTGGTCACAGTATGTTGCAAAAGTAGTTAAGAGTGGGAAGATAATCTCTATTGATCTTAAAGAAATGGAAAATATAGAAAATACTTTACAAATTCAGGGTGACTTTACTTTAGTTGATACTCAAGACCAAATTAAAGAATATCTTAAAAAAAAACCTGATGTAGTCATGTCTGATATGGCCGTAAATACAACTGGAATAAAAAATATCGATTCAATTCAAACTGGTGAATTGTGTAAAGAAGCGATGGTTTTTTCAAAGGATGTGATTTCAGAAAAGGGTTTTTTTATTTCAAAAATATTTATGGGTAGTACTTTTAATGAAATTGTCGCACTAGGAAAAAAAATTTTTAAAGAAGTTAAGGTTTTTAAACCTAAATCTAGCAGAAAAGACTCTAAAGAAAGTTTTATAATTTGTAAAAATCTTAGATAGTTTCTTTAAATTTAAAAGGAATCGTATATAAATGATCATGGTTCCTATAAAAGAAGCACTCACCTTTGATGATGTAACGCTTGTGCCTAAGTATTCTGAGATCTTACCTTCAGAGGTCGATACTAGCATCAAGCTCACAAATTATCTAAAATTGAATATTCCTTTATTATCCTCAGCTATGGATACTGTTACTGAAAGTAAAATGGCTATCGCGATAGCGAAAGCAGGCGGAATAGGAATTATTCATAGAAATTTAGATATAAAAAAACAAATTCTTGAAATTAAAAAAGTAAAAAAACTAAAACTTTTAGTAGGCGCAGCTGTTGGGGCTGGGCCAAGCGAATTTAAAAGAGCAGAGGCAATACTTAAAGAAAAAATAGATATGATTGTCGTTGATACTGCACATGGACATACAAAAAAGGTTTCAGAAATAATTAAGTTTATCAAAAAAACAAAAGATAAAAAAACCGCTCTTTGTGCTGGAAATATTGCTACACCTGCTGCAGCAAAATTTTTGTTAAAGCTTGGTGTTGATGTTATTAAAGTTGGGATTGGACCTGGATCAATATGCACAACAAGATTAGTTGCAGGTATTGGTGTCCCACAACTTAGTGCAATACTAGAAGTTAGAAATGGAATAAAAAATAAAAATGTAAAGATTATTTCTGACGGTGGAATAAAATACTCAGGTGATTTAGCAAAAGCATTTGCTGCTGGAGCAGATGCAGTTATGATTGGCTCATTGTTTGCTGGGACGGATGAAGCTCCAGGAAAACTGATAAAGAGAAATGGAAAACTATTTAAAAATTTTAGAGGTATGGGCTCAGTTGGTGCTATGAATAAAGGGTCTGCAGATCGATACTTTCAATCAAAACAAAAAGATTCATCAAAATATGTGCCGGAGGGAGTAGAAGGATTTGCAAAATATAAAGGCAAAGTTGATAATATAATTTTTAAATTAATTGGTGGATTAAGATCATCTATGGGATACTTAGGATCAAGACAAATTAAATATCTAAGAGATAAACCACAATTTGTCAAAATAACAAAAGCTGGTTTTTACGAAAGTATGGTTCATAATGTTGATATAGTAAAAAGTGATAATAAATATTAATGATAAAAATCTTTAAAATAACTGTTATTTTTTACTTTCTAATTAATACTTTTAATTTTTCTTTGGGTAGTGAGAATTTTTTTAATAAAGGTCTAGAACTATACAACAAAAAAAAGTTTGAAGATGCTCGATTTATGTTTGAAAGAAGTATTGTATTTAATCCAAAACACTCCAATTCATATTTATATTTAGCTAAAATTTACAATCAGGAAAAAAATCAAAAGAAAGAGGAAAAAAATTTAGAGGCGACTTTATTGATTGAACCAAATAATGAAGAAGCAATGTTAATGTTAATGAAAATAGCATTAGAAAAATCAAACTACTCTAAAGTAAAGAGTCTATCAGAGGACTTTGTCAAAGTTTGCAAAAATTTATGTGATGAAAATAAAAGTATATTAGATTCTTTAGCAAACTTAGAACCAAAAAATGATTCTTGATCAAAATTTGAATAAGATCTTAATTGTAGATTTTGGTTCACAATTTACACAATTAATAGCAAGAAGAGTTAGAGAATTAGGAATTTTTTCTGAGATAATAAGTCACAAAAAAATTAATAGCAAAAATATCAATCAAACAATCAAAGGCATTATTCTATCTGGTGGTCCTTTAAATGTTTATCAAATCAATAAATATTCTTTCGATAAAAAAATAATTCAAAAGGGTGTTCCAGTTTTAGGTATTTGTTTTGGTCATCAAATAATATCTAAATTAAATGGTGGAAAAGTAAAACAGTCTAAACATAGAGAGTTTGGTTTAGCTAATATTACAAAAAAAAATAATAGTCTTTTAACAAAAAATTTTTTTAAGAAAAAAAAGTCAATAAAAGTTTGGATGAGTCACGCTGATCAAGTCTCAAAATTACCAAAAAATTTTAAGGTAATTGCCTCAAGCCAGAATTCCAAATTTGCAGTTGTTGAAAATAAATTTAAAAATTATTATGGAGTCCAATTTCATCCAGAAGTGACACATACAGAAAATGGAAAAAAACTAATAAGTAACTTTATATTCTTAATATGCAAAATGAGAAAAAATTGGTCTTCTAAAGATCAAAAAATAAAATTGATAAAAGATGCAAGACAATTGGTAGGAAATAATAAAGTCATTTGTGCTTTATCAGGTGGGGTAGATAGTAGTGTAGTTGCGCAATTATTAAATAAAGCAATTGGTAAAAATTTACACTGTATTTTTGTTAACACTGGGCTCTTAAGAAAAGATGAAGAAAAACAAGTTGTTGCAACATTCAAAAAAAAATTAAAGATTAATCTGACTTACGTGAATGCTGAGAAAGAGTTTTTGAAAAAATTATCAAATATTTCAGATCCTGAAAAGAAAAGAAAGATAATAGGAAACTTGTTTATAAAAATATTTGAGCGTTATGCCAAAAAAATTAAAAATGTAAAATTTTTAGCTCAAGGAACTCTTTATCCTGACTTGATAGAAAGTAAATCAGTTACTGGTAGCCAAACATCAAAAATAAAATCTCATCATAATGTTGGAGGTCTACCCAAAAAAATGAAACTTAAACTAGTAGAGCCATTAAAATTTTTATTCAAAGATGAGGTTAGAAAACTTGGATTAGAACTAAACTTAAGTAGAGAAATTATTTCTCGTCATCCTTTTCCAGGACCTGGACTAGCAATACGAATGCCGGGAATAATAACTAAAGAAAAAATTAATATTTTAAAAGAAGCTGATCATTATTTTATTCAAGCTTTGAGAGATCACAATCTATATCATAAAATTTGGCAAGCTTATGCAGCTTTACTTCCAGTTAAAACAGTCGGAGTAATGGGTGATAATAGAACTTATGAGTATTTGTGTTTGCTCAGAGCAATAACATCTGAAGATGGTATGACAGCAGATTTTTATGAATTTAAAAAATCATTTATACAAGAAATTTCAAATAAAATAGTGAATAGTATTAGAGGGATTAATAGAGTAGTTTACGATATAACTTCGAAACCACCGAGTACAATCGAATTAGAGTAAATGAATAAAAAGATTAAAAAAATTCTTAATAAAAAGAATAAATCAAAAATTATTTGTCTTACGGCATATTCAAAAAATGTTGCCACAATCCTTGATAAACATTGCGATTTAGTATTGGTTGGGGACTCATTAGGATCAGTTTTGTATAATTTCAAGTCCACCAAGCAAGTAACTTTGCAGACCATGATTAATCATTCTAAAAGTGTCAGACTTGGTATTAAGAAATCATTAATGGTTGTTGATATGCCTTATAATACATATCGAAATCCAAGCGAAGCTTTGAAGAATTCAAGATTAGTTATGAAGGAAACTAAATGTGATGCTGTTAAGTTAGAAGGGGGAAAAAAGATAATTCCTATCGTTAAAAGATTAATTAAAAATAAAATACCAGTTATGGGACATGTTGGAATATTACCTCAGACAGATAAAAAATTTACCTTTAAAGGGAAAAAACTAAAGGAAAGTGAGCGATTACTTAAAGACACTAAACTTTTAGAAAATGCTGGAGTTTTTTCGATTGTATTAGAATGTGTAGAAACAAAATTATCAAAGAAAATTTCAAATCATATAAAAATTCCAACAATAGGTATTGGTTCTTCAGTCAATTGTGATGGTCAAGTTTTAGTAATTGATGACTTAACAGGATTAAGTCAAAGTAAATTAAAATTTGTTAAAAAATTTGTTGATATAACAAAGATGATCGAAAATGGTGTGAAAAAATTTAGATCTGAAGTATTAAAAAAGCAATTTCCTAAAGCCAAACATTCTTTTTCAAAATGAAACTGAATAAAATAGAGCCAAAATTTATTAAAAAAAATAATCCAAGAATAGGTTTAATAACTTTAGCTAGTGATTTTAGAATTGAAAAAGATTTTAACGATATAATTTATGGTAGAGATATAGATTTGTACTCAAATAGGATAAATTGCTACAATCCTCTTACCAATGAAACTTTGAAAAAAATGGCAGATGATATTCCCGAAGTAACCAAAAATATCTTGCCAGATCAAAAATTAGATTGTGTTGCTTATGGATGTACATCAGGAACTATTGCTGCAGGTTATCAGTCAATCTATGAAAAAGTAAATTTAGCAAAACCTAATACAAAAGTAACGACACCTATTACTTCTGCTATAAATGCTCTTAAAACACTTAAGATAAATAAAGTATCAATATTTACTCCATATACTGATGAGATTAATAAATCAGTCATCAATTATTTCAAAAATGAAAAAATAGAAATTTCTGAACTATCTTATTTTGATATAGCTTCTGATTTGGATATAGGAAAAGTTGATCCACAACATTTATTTGATGTTTTAGTTAAACAAGATTTGTCAAATAGCGATGCTCTGTTTGTATCCTGCACAGCTCTTCCAGTATTATCAATTATAAATGACATCGAAAAAAAACTGGGCAAGGTAATATTATCAAGTAATCAAACCTTAATTTGGGATACACTTAAACAAATTGATAATCAAAATAAGGTTGATGGTTATGGGGTGTTGTTTAATAATTAGTTGATGAATTTTTCAATTGAAGAGTACAAATCTAGATTAAAAAAAGTTCAAAATTCAATGCAAGATAAAGGTATTGAAATTTTGATTTCACAAGATCCTTCAAATATGAATTATCTGACTGGCTATGATGCATGGTCTTTTTATTATGCACAATGTGTGATTGTTCATGCAAATGCTGAAGAACCAATTTGTTTTGTTAGAGATCAAGATGCTGGTGGTGCTTATATAAAAACTTATTTAAAAGATGAAAATATAGTTAAGTATCATGAAAAATATATCCATACTTGGCCGTTACATCCATACGATGCTTTAGTTGATTTAATTAAGGAAAAAAAATGGGATAAACTATCTATAGGCGTTGAAATGGATAGTCATTATTTTACTGCTTATTGTTATGAAAAAATAAAACATGGATTACCTAATGCAAAATTGTTAGATAGCAAACGATTAGTAAATTGGGTTAGACTTATTAAGTCAGACGCTGAAATAAAATATATGAAAGCAGCTGCAAAAATTACTCAATTAGGTATGAAAAAAGCTTTTGAAGTAATAAATCCAGGTGTTAGACAATGTGATGCTGTTTCAGAAATATGGTCTTCACTTGTAAAAGGAACCTCAGAATTTGGAGGGGATTATGCTTCAATAGTGCCAATGCTTCCAACTGGAAAAGGGACCTCTGCATCCCATTTAACTTGGACTGAAGACAAATTTGTTGAAGGTGAAGCAACGATTATAGAATTATCTGGTGTTAATAAAAAGTATCATTGTCCAATGGCCAGAACAGTTTTACTTGGAGATCCTGATCAAAAAAAAATTGATACCATGAAAAAAACTAACGAGGCACTTCAAGCTGGTATTGATCAAGTTAAAGCAGGAAATACTGCAAATGATGTTGCACAAGCTTTTTGGAAGATATTAGATAAATATAAAATTGAGAAAACTTCAAGAACTGGTTATTCAATTGGGATAGGCTATCCACCTGATTGGGGCGAACATACTTTAAATATTTCAAAAGGTGATATGACATTGTTACAACCCAACGTTACTTTTCATATGATTGCAGTAATGCAATTTGGAAATTGGGGAGTGGAAGCCTCAGAAGCTATTAGAGTAACTGATAAAGGTTCAGAATTATTTTGTAATTTCTCAAGAGAACTTCACGTTAAAAGCTAATTATTAAAGGTTGATATTTATTCTCACAAATGTTTTAAAGTTCCTTAAATTATGGCATCAAAAAAAGATTTCGTTAAATTTGATAAAGTCGATAAAAGCTACGATGGTAAAGTCTTAGTTGTTAAAGACCTTCAATTAGATATTGCTGAAGGAGAATTCATTACAATGTTGGGACCCTCTGGTTCTGGTAAAACTACTTGCTTAATGATGTTAGCAGGCTTTGAAACACCAACTAACGGTGAAATTTATTTAGATGGTAAAGCCATATCCAGTATACCTCCTCACAAAAGAGGAATTGGAATGGTGTTTCAAAATTATGCTTTATTCCCACACATGACTGTGTATGAAAATTTAGCTTTTCCATTAAGAGTGAGAAAAATTCCAAAAGATGAAGCTGATAAAAAAATTGATAAAGCATTATCAATGGTATCTCTACAAGGTTTCGCTGCAAGGATGCCAGGTCAATTGTCAGGTGGACAACAACAAAGGGTAGCCGTTGCAAGATCATTAGTTTTTGATCCACAACTAGTTTTAATGGATGAACCTTTAGGAGCTCTAGATAAAAATTTAAGAGAAAGTATGCAATATGAGATTAAACATATTCATGAAAGTATTGGTGTGACAGTTGTTTATGTTACTCATGACCAAAGTGAAGCTTTGACGATGTCTAATCGTATTGCAGTATTTAATGATGGTAAAGTTCAACAACTTTCAAGTCCTGATGAATTATATGAGAAACCTGTAAATTCATTTGTCGCTGAGTTTATCGGAGAGAATAATACTTTTGGTGGCGAAGTTTCAGATATTTCTGGAGGAAAGTGCAAAGTAAAATTAGCAAACGCAGAAATACTTGCTAATCCGATCTCAGTCAAAGGTAAAGGAGAGCGGACTACTGTTTCTTTAAGACCAGAACGAGCTTTGATTAATCCAAGTACAAAAATGGATAATCTTCATAAAGGAAAAATAGAGGAAGTAATTTATCATGGGGACCATACAAGAGTAAGAATAAATCTTTTAGGCAACCCAGAGTTTATTTTAAAAGTTCCAAATAGTTCATCTAACTTAGATATCAAACTTGGTAACGAGATTAATATCGGATGGAACAGTGATGACGCTCGGGCACTTGACCCAAAATAGACATTCCACAATTATTGAATAAGTAGATAAAAAGGGTTGTTGACTCTCTTCCCTGAAGTTGTTTTAATTAGTTTTTTAAACGTTTAAACGGAGGAAAAATGAAAAAACTAAGTAAAATATTACTAGCTATTTCTTTTGTACTTTCACTAACTACTTCAGCATTTGCAACAACAGTAACTGCAGTGTCTTGGGGTGGGGCTTATACTGAGTCTCAAAAGTTAGGTTATGGTGATCCGACTGCTAAAAAACTAGGCATTAACATTGCTTGGGTTGATTATTCAGGTGGTTTATCAGAAATCAAAGCACAAAAAGAAGCTGGAAAGATCACGTGGGATATAATGGACGTGTTCGCAATGGATACTATCACTGGATGTGATGAAGGATTATTTGTTGAATTTGATTTTGACAAAGACTTCCCACCAGCTCCAGATGGAACTCCAGCAAGTAAAGATTTCTTTACTGCAATGCCAAGTAAATGTGCTGTAGGAAATATTTTATATTCTTGGAACTACGCTTATAACACTGAAAACGTTAAAGGTACTCCAAAGACTATCAAAGATTTCTTTAACACAAAGAAATTCCCTGGAAAAAGAGCTATCTACAAAAGCGCTTTAACTAATTTAGAGATCGCTTTAGCTGCAGATGGTATTAAGCCAGGTAAAGGCGGAGCAAAAATCTACAAAGCTTTAGAAACAGAAAAAGGTGTTGAAAGAGCAATGAACAAGATCAAAGAATTATGTACAGATCCAAAAGGTGGATGTGTATTTTGGTCTGCAGGTGCTCAACCACCAGAACTGTTAGTATCAGGTGAAGTAGTAATGGCTACTGGTTGGAATGGTAGATTCTTCAATGCTGAAATTGGAGAAGGTGCACCAATCAAACAAGTTTGGGATGGCCAAGGTCTTGATTACGAATATTTCGTACAAGTCAAAGGTGGACCAAACGATTCTAATGGTATGGCTAAAAAAGCTTTAGCTATGATGACTAGTTCTGAAATGTTAGCAGGAAGTGCTAAATACATTGCATATGCTCCTTGGAGAAAATCTTCAATTGGTATTATGGAAAAAGGTGAGCCTTGGTATAAAGATGGTAAGACTAACATGGTACCACAAATGCCAACTGCACCGGCTAACACTAAAAACTACTTCCTAGTAGATCCAATTTTCTGGGCTGATAACGGAACAGAGCTTGGTGAAAAATGGGAAGCTATGAAAGCTGGTCTATAATTTAAGTTTTAAAGAACTAAATTATATATTATAATTTAAGGGCGGTTATTTATAACCGCCCTTTTTATTTATGAGCTCAGAAACAAAACAAATCTTAACCACAGACGGAATACCCTTAGAGGTTAGTCTAAAAAAAGCGGAAAAAAAGAATAAGATCAAAGCTTTCTTGCTCGTTGCTCCTTTATTATTTTTTTTAATTATCACTTATGTTTTTCCAATAGGTGACATGTTGTTCAGAAGTGTTGATGATAAAATGGTAACACAAATGTTACCCAAAACATTTAAAGCAATGGAAAACTGGGATGGTCAAGAGTTGCCAGATGAGGAAGTTTTTGCAGCATTTCATGAGGACTTTATAAAACTAGTTGAAGATAAACGAGAAGGTAAACTATCTACTCAATTAAATTACACTAAAAATGGATTTAAAAGTATTATTAAAAAATTAAGAAGAGCATCTAAAAAATTTGAAGAGGGAAACTATAAAGAACAAATAATGGCAGTACACAAAAGATGGGCTGATGTTGAGTACTGGAGAGCAATCCAAAGAAGAGCCCCTGAATTTACAGGTCAAAAATATTTAAAAGGAATGGATATGTATGTAAATGAGGAAGGGAAAATAGTAAGCGTTGAAGAAGATAGGAGAATTCACAGAGTATTATGGTTAAGAACTCTGGAGATTGCATTCTTTGTGACGGTCTTTTGTTTTTTGATGGCTTATCCAATAGCTCATTTGTTAGCTACTCTGCCAATGAAATATAGTAATTTATTAATGATCTGCGTACTGTTGCCGTTCTGGACTTCATTACTTGTAAGAACTGCCAGCTGGATGATTTTGTTACAACAACAAGGTATCGTAAATGATTTCTTTGTTGGAATAGGGTTAGTAGCTGACGATAATAGGCCTGAGATGATGTACAACAAGACAGGAAGTTATGTTGCAATGACACAAATTTTGCTGCCATTTATGGTACTTCCGCTATACAGTGTAATGAAAACTATCTCACCAAGCTTAATGAGAGCTGGAAAATCGTTAGGCGGTACACCGTTTGTAGCATTTTGGAAAGTTTATTTCCCACTGACGATCCCTGGAATAGGAGCAGGTTGCTTATTAGTGTTCATTTTAGCGATTGGTTATTACATTACACCAGCCTTAGTTGGTGGTGCATCTGGGACTTTAATCAGTAACCAGATCGCCTTTCATATGAAAAGTACCCTTGACTGGAGTTTTGCATCTGCAATGGGACTAATGCTGTTAAGTGGAGTGTTGGTGATTTATTGGCTTTATAACAAAATAGTAGGAATAGATAATATCAAATTAGGATAATTAATATGGCATTACCAAAATATACTGAACCACATTATAGAATTTGGCATTATATTTATCTAACAATTTGTGCCGCTGTTTTCTTTTTTCTAATTGCCCCTTTATTTGTAATCTTTCCATTATCTTTTAACGCAGAAGAATTTTTAAGTTTCTCTGATGGGATGAAAAGGCTTGATCCAGATGCTTTTTCTTTGAGATGGTATAAAGATATGATTTACGGAACTAAAAATCCTTGGGGATTAGCTGCTAAGAATAGTTTTATTATCGCAATTTTTGCAACAATAGGTTCAGTAATACTAGGAACAGTTGCTGCCTTAGGTTTGAGTAGTAGGCACATGCCTTACAAAGGTTTGATAATGGCTGTTTTAATTTCTCCTATGATCGTACCTTTAATTATTTCAGGTGTTGCAATATTTTTCTTTATGGCAAAAGCTGGTTTGGCAGCAACCCATACAGGTATTGTTCTTGCCCATATTATTTTAGGAACACCTTTTGTTGTTATCACGGTTACTGCTACACTTTCAGGATTTGATCACAGTGTAACTAGAGCTGCTGCAAGTTTAGGTAGTGATCCAGTAAATACTTTTATGAAAGTTACGTTGCCTCTAATTTTACCAGGAGTTATTTCAGGTGGATTATTTGCTTTTGTGACTTCATTTGATGAAGTTGTTGTTGTTTTATTTTTAGCAGGATTAGAAAATACAACTATTCCTATTCAAATGTGGACAGGTTTAAGAGAACAATTAAGTCCAACAATTCTAGCAGTTGCGACTTGTTTAATTATACTATCAACATTAATACTAGTAACCGCTGAGCTTTTGAGAAGACGATCAGAGAGGCTTAGAGGGATTAATCGATAGTAAAATAATCAAATGAAAATTAAGAATGTAGTTGTTATTGGATCAGGTACAATGGGTAGTGGTATAGCTGCACATCTCTGCAATGCCAATATCCCTGTCACACTTTTAGATTTAAAAACTGAAATAAGTCAAAATGCTAGAGAACGAATTCATAAATCAAGACCACCTTTGTTAATTGATAAAACTAAAATTGATAATATTAAAGTTGGAAATATATCTGAGGATTTTGATGTGGTTAAAAATGCTGATTGGATTGTAGAGGCAGTAGTTGAGAGAATTGATATTAAACATCAAATTTATGATAAAATTTTTGAAAGCAGGAAAGATGGAGCAATAGTTTCCTCAAACACTTCCTCAATCCCAATCAAAGTTTTATCTCAAAATTTAAATAAAGATCAAAAAAAAGATTTTTGCATCACTCATTTTTTTAATCCTGTTAGATACATGGGTCTTTTAGAAATAGTTAAGAATGAAGACAATGATTTAAATAAAATCAATCAATTAAAAGAATTTTGTGAAGTTGAGTTAGGTAAAGGAGCAATCGTTTGTAACGATACCCCTGGTTTCCTTGGAAATAGGGTAGGTGTATATGCAATGCAAATTGCAATGACCGAAGCATTTAAGATGAAACTTTCTGTGGAAGAAGCAGATGCAATCTTTGGAAGACCTATGGGTATACCTAAAACAGGAGTTTTTGGATTATATGATTTGATAGGAATAGATTTAATGGCAGATGTTTTAAAAAGTTTTATCAAAGAACTTCCAAAATCTGACGAGTTCCATGAGGTTGCTAAAGAAATTCCTTTAGTTAAAAAATTAATCGAAACTGGATATACGGGGAGAAAAGGCAAAGGCGGCTTCTATAGAATGAAGAAGACTGATAGTGGAAAAATTATGGAAGCTATTAATCTTGAAACTGGCGAGTATTCAACAAGTCAAAAAATAGATATTAAGTCTGATAAAGTAGATTTAAAGGCTCTAATTAATAGAAAAGATAAGTATGGAGACTATGCTTGGTCAGTATTATCTAAGATAATTAAATATGCTTCATCTTTAGTTCCTGGGATTACCAAAGAATTTAATGACATAGACGAGGCAATGAGACTTGGATTTAATTGGGCGAAAGGACCTTTTGAGATGTTAGAAGAAATTGGTGTAAAAAATTTCTTCGATAAAGTTGATGAATATAAAGGTAATAATTTTTTAGAAAATTTATCTAATTCTAAAGATGAAAATTTTTATGGTGAAAGGCAAAAGTACACATCAATTGAAACTTTAGGTAAGATCAAGAAAACTGCCTCAAGTGTTGATGGTAACAGTTCAGCTTCAATTTATAGATTTAATGATTTTAATATTGTTGAGTTTACGACTAAAGCTAATGCGCTCGATTATGACTCAATGGATGCTCTTAAGAAAGCAACTGATAAACCTTTAATAATAATTAATGAAAGCATGCAATTTTCTGCTGGTGTCAACCTTACCTATACAATGGAATTTGCAAATAAAAATGATTTTAAATCAATAGAAAAATTTATTAAATATTTTCAAGAAACTTGCAAACATCTTAAGTACTCTAAATACCCTGTAATATCTGCTCCATCAGGTTTAACTTTGGGTGGAGGTTTTGAAGTTTTAGTACAAAGTAATTTCGTAGCCTCACATACAAATATTGTAATAGGATTAGTAGAAACTATTGTTGGATTAATTCCAGCTGGAGGCGGATGTAAAGAAATGCTAGCTAGATGGTTAAATACTGAAGAGGCTAAGAAAGATCCAAAATATGCACCTTTAAAAGTATTTGATATAATTGGCTATGGTAAAACAGCTACGTCTCCAGTTGAGGCAGAGCCTTTGAAATACTTATTGCCTGAAAATAAAAGAATTATGAATAGAAATAGTTTGCTTGAAGTATCGAAAAAAATTTTAAATGAAAACAAAGACTTTAAAGCACCAAATGAGCTTACATTTAATTTACCTGGTAAAGCAGTTATTGATGATATGAACAAAATTTTAGAAAAACTTTACAATGATAAAGTTATATTAGATCATGGTTTGACTGTAGCAAAAGAATTAGCTCATGTATTAAGTGGTGGTGAAACTACCAAAGATAAAACTCTTACAGAGGATGATTTGTTTAAATTGGAACTTGATGCTTTTATGAGATTAATTGAAACTAAACAAACTCAAGATAGAATTAAACATACTCTTGCTACCGGTAAACCTTTGGTTAATTAAATAATCTGAGAGTATTTATAAAGTCAGGCCTTAAAACATATTCAGATTTATTTAAGTGTTTAATTTTTTTTAAAGCCTCTAAACCAAATATTACCTTTCCAATGGGCGTGTATTCTCCTTGATACAAAGGTTCATCCTGAAGAATTATAAAAAATTGGCTGTCTTCAGTATCATATTTTAAAGATCGAGCTAATCCTACACTTCCTTTGGTGTAGTTAAAATCCTTATCAACTTCAGATTTGATTGTACCTAAACCAGATTTTCCACTTCCAATTTTTCCATAATCAATGTTTCCTTTTTTTCCAAATTCTACATCACCAGCTTGCACAAGTTTATCTTTAATGACCCTGTGAAATGCTACATCATCGTAGGCATTAGATTTGATCAATGTTTTAAATCTCTCTACTCCATTTGGAGATATTTCCGGATATAATTCTATAATTACATTTCCACACTCAACGTTTAGAATTGCTATGTTATTTGGATTTTCAAAATTAATTTTATTTGGGTCATAATTTTTAACAAATAAACATTTGTCTTTAAGCAAAACAAAAGAGGTAATTGAAAATAAACCTAAAATTAAAACAAATATAAATATTATTTTTTCAGATTTTGAAGCTTTTATCTTTTCAATCATAAAATAAAATTTTCATCTATTTTTAGGAGTCCATTTTTGATGAATTCAATCTTTTTTTGTAGAATAGGATCAACCGTTGCAGGTAAGTTTCCATACATTAAATGAGAAAATACCTCAGCCATATCCTCAGACGCGGTGGATCGTGAGTATTCAGTGATAAAACCAGCTGTTTTAGAATATGTTTCTAATCCTATTTTTTTAGTACACGTCGAACATTCTGCATAATTGAACTCTTTAGGATTAAAACTAGACCAAATTTTTTGGTTAAATATATCTTTGAAACTATCATTAATTATGTGGAACACTTCGTGATGTAACACTCTTTCAAAGTATCTATCATTAAATTTAATATCTACAATTAAAGTTTTCATTACATTATCAGGGATCCCAGCAGTATTAATACCTGAGATCGATAAGTCTTCACACATAACAATATATTTTAAATTTATTTTTTTTAAAAAGTTTTGAGAATATTTATTAAGATTTTTTTCAATAATCTTATATTTTTTATCTAGGTCTTGTTTTGATGATTTGAAACAATTGATATTATTATCAACACCTATTGTAAATGCTTGTTTAGCATTCAAGTATCTTAATTTGTTTTCAGTTTTAAGATTATAAATCTCCAGGTTTGGAATTTTTATTAATTCGTAAATTGTATCTGCTTGGCTTGAGGAAATTAAAAATAAATACAATAAAATGAGCTTTAATAATTTCATAATCAGTATTATTGAAGATATTCCAATTTGTTAGAATGTGATAGAGTTTTTGTGATGAAAAAAAAAAGAAGCAAAGAACCCATTCAACCAGTAAGTGGTACAAAGGTTCCAAGATTTGCTGGCCCATCAACTTTTGCTAGACTACCAGAATTAAGAGATGTTGAGTACTGTGATGTTGCAATAGTAGGGATACCATTCGATGCAGGCACAAGTTACAGGCCTGGGGCAAGATTTGGTCCTCAAAGTATTAGACAAGCTTCAAGACATTTAAGAACAAATTATCATCCAAATTATGATGTTGAGCCTTTTAAAGTTCAACAAGTTGCTGATGCTGGTGATATTACTTGTAATCCATTTAATATAGATGAAGCAATCAAGCAAATTGAGGAAGGAGCATTGGATCTTCTTAAAAAAACTGGTGGTATAATTAGTTTAGGTGGAGATCATACAATTGCGTTTCCTTTATTAAAAGCAGTAAATAAAATTAATAATGGTCCTGTTGCTTTAGTTCATTTTGATGCTCATCTTGATACTTGGGACACTTATTTTGGTGCGCCTTATACTCATGGAACACCTTTTAGAAGAGCACGCGAAGAAAATTTATTCATGGATGATGCTTCAATGCATGTTGGTATTAGAGGTCCATTGTATAGCAGAGAAGATCTTAAAAATGATGAAAGTTTTGGATTTAAGATAATTCATTGTGATGAGTTTCAAACTGAAAGCACTGATAAAATTGCTGAAAGAATAAAAAAAAGAGTAGGAGATAATCCATTATATTTATCAATTGATATTGATGTTTTAGATCCTGCTTTTGCACCTGGCACTGGTACACCAGAAATAGCTGGTATGACCACTAGAGAAATGGTTAATGTTATTAGAGGCTTGTCTGGCATGAATTTAATCTCTGCAGACGTTGTTGAGGTATCACCTGCTTATGATCATGCTGAGGTAACATCACTTGCAGCTGCTACCATAGTTTATGAATTAACAAATCTATTTGCAAAAAAATAAAGAAAGGTTAGGAATCTTCAATGGAAAATAAAAAAAATTTTTATATCAACGGCAAATGGGTAACACCAAAAAGTAAAGAAGAAATCAAAGTAATTGATCCTGCAACTGAGGAAAATTGTGCTGTTATAACACTGGGCAACAAAGACGACGTTAATGATGCTGTAAATGCTGCCAAAAAAGCTTACAGTTCTTGGGCGTTTTCATCAAAAGATGAGAGAATAAAATTATTAGAAAAACTTTACGAAAATTATAAGAAAAGATGGGCTGACATTGCAAATGCGATTACGACAGAGATGGGAGCACCAAAAGATTTTGCAACAAAACTTCAAGCTGGAACAGGTGCTGCACATTTAAAATCATTTATAAGATATTTGAAAAATTTTGAATTTGAAAAACCATTAGGAGAACATGCGCCTAATCAAAGACTTATTTATGAACCTAAAGGCGTATGTGCATTAATCACACCGTGGAATTGGCCAATGAACCAGGTTTGTTTAAAAGTAATGCCTGCAATAGCGTCTGGCTGCACTATGATTTTAAAACCATCTGAACTAGCTCCATTATCATCAATGATATTAGCTGAGCTTATTGATGAGTCTAAAATTCCAGCAGGTGTTTTTAATTTAGTTAATGGTGATGGAGCAACAACTGGTGATGCATTAACAAGTCATCCTGACGTTAATATGATTTCATTTACTGGATCAACTAGAGCAGGAGCATTAATTTCCCAAAATGCTGCGAAAGATTTTAAAAGAGTAAGTTTAGAACTTGGTGGCAAAGGTGCAAATATAATATTTAAAGATGCGGATCCAGATGCAATAGAAAGAGGTGCTTTGAGATGTTTCAGAAACTCAGGTCAATCATGTAATGCACCAACAAGAATGCTAGTTGAAAAATCAATGTATAATGATGCTGTGGAAAGATTAAAGAAGTATACAGAGAATTTTGAGGTCGGTGATCCAAAAAAAGAGGGAGAGCATATAGGCCCAGTTATTTCTGAAACTCAATACAACAAGATACAAACTTTAATTAAGAAGGGCATTGATGAGGGAGCTAAATTAGTAGCTGGAGGCCCAGGCAAACCAGATGGATTAGAAAAAGGTTATTTTGTAAAGCCTACTGTGTTTGCTGATGTTAATAACAAAATGGAGATAGCAAGAACAGAAATATTTGGTCCAGTTTTATCTGTAATGCCCTTTGAAACGGAGGAAGAAGCTATTGAAATTGCAAACGATACTCCCTACGGATTAACTAACTATATTCAAACCAAAGATAAAGAAAAAGTAAAGAGAGTTGCTAGAAAACTTAGATCGGGGATGGTTGATGTCAATGGTGCTGGTATTGCTGTTGATGCACCTTTTGGTGGATTTAAACACTCTGGGATTGGTAGAGAAGCTGGCGAACATGGTCTAGAAGAGTTTCTAGAGGTTAAATCTGTTGGTGGATGGAGTTAATTAAGAGTAGATTTTTTCTTAATTCCTTCAAGAAATTTTAAACATTTTTTAAGTTCATTCAGTTCAATGAACTCATCAACTTTGTGAGCTTGTTCAATAGAGCCTGGTCCACAAACAACTGTACTGATACCAATTTCTTGAAATAACCCCGCCTCAGTTCCAAAGGATACAACTTCTCTAGAATTATCACCGGTCAAACTTGAGACTAATTCACATGCTTCTGAATTATCTATACGATCGAAACCTGTGACTTCACCTATTATTTCCTTAGTTATCTTTGAATTAGGAAAAACTTTTCTCATCTCTGGTAATAAAACTTCATTTGCATATTCATCTATTTTTTGATTTAGAAAGACACCATCTTCTTTAATGACTGGTCTTGTCTCCCATTCAACCCGACATTTGTCAGCTATTACATTGTGAGCTATACCTCCAAATATTCCTCCAACTTGTAATGTTGAAAAAGGAGGATCAAAAATTGAGTCCTTTGGAGCTCTTTTTTTTAATTCTTCCCTAAGCTCGATTAACTTATTTGCATATTTTGATGCAAATTCAACAGCACTAACACCTTTGTGGGGCATCGAGCTATGTCCAGCTAGTCCATCAAAATAAGTGGTATATTCATAACAACCTTTATGCGCATCTATGATTTTCATTTTTGTAGGTTCACCCACAATACAAATTCCATCTTGAATATTTCTTTTTTTAAGTTCTTTAATTAATATTGGAGCACCCAAGCATGCTGTTTCCTCATCAAATGTAAAAGAAAAATGAATATCTCTATTTAAATTAACTTTAGAAAAAACTGGAGCAAACGCTAAAGTACATGCAATAAATCCCTTCATATCACAGGAACCTCTTCCATAAAGTTTATCTTCTTTAATTGTTGCTTTAAACGGGTCTGTACTCCAACTCTTTGAAACAGGGACTGTATCAGTATGACCAGATAAAATTATTGGTTTAACTCCATTTGATTTTTTTGCTTTTATTGTTGCAAATAGATTTACTCTTTTTTTTTCATCATCATATGTTTTAAATGAAGTTGCACCTAAATTATTGAGATATTTTTCACAGTAATTAATTAAATCATTGTTATCTTCTCCTGAAATAGTTTTAAATCCAATTAAATCAGATAAAATCTTAATAGAATTTTCGTATAATTTATCTAAATTTACTTCTGTACTCATTAGTAATAATTAATATAAATATCTCATTTATGAAAGAACAAATTACTTACGACATATTTGATAAAATAGACATCAGACTTGGGACCGTAATTTCAGTCAAAAAAAATGAAAAAGCCAGAAAACCATCTTTAGTTGTTGAAGTTGATTTTGGAATAGAAATAGGTGTTAAAACATCTTCCGCCCAAATTACTCATTTTTATAATGAGGAAAATTTAGTTGGTAAACAAGTGATTGGTGTTTGTAATTTTCCAGAAAAAAATATTGCAGGTGTAAAATCTCAATTTTTACTTTTAGGCTCGATAGATTCTGAAGGAAAGGTAACATTAGTACATCCCTCACAAAAAGCGGAGAATGGTTTACCTATAGCATAAGTATGCATCCTGAATTTTTATCTATGGCACTATTTTGGATTGTAGCTGCTTATACACCAGGACCAAATAACGTGGTCGCATCTTACTCTGGTTTTAATTTTGGAATAAGAAAAACAATCCCTCATATTTTTGGAGTTACATTTGGATTTACTTCAGTGGTATTTGCTTTGACAATTGGTTTAGTTAATGTTTTTAAACTATTTCCGATTATTCAAACTATTTTGAAATATCTGGGAAGTTTATTTTTAATTTACCTAGCCTATAAAATTAGTTTCTCAAAACCATCTAATGAGGACAAAAACGAAAATCCAATTTCTTTTTTAGATACTTTTATTTTTCAATTTTTGAATCCAAAAGGCGTTTTGATTGGAATTATTATTGTTTCAACATATGTTGAATATGGAGAAAATTATCTTAATTATGCGACTCAAGTTGTTTTATTTGCCTTTATAGTATCTTTATCAAGCATTACCTTTTGGACATTTGTTGGTAAATATCTTAGAAAATTTGCGACAAATGAGAAATTTATTAAATACTTTAATTATGCTATGTCAGTGCTTCTTCTTTTGAGCATAATTACATTTTATATATAAGATATGAAACCAGGAAATAAAAATTCTTACAAATCTTTATCTGACCTAGAGGTTAATGGTAAAAATTATAAATATTATTCATTAAAAAAAGCTGAATTAAATGGTTTAGAAGGTGTTTCAAAACTACCAAAGTCGTTAAAAGTTTTATTGGAAAATCTACTTAGATATGAGGATGATTTATCAGTTAATAAAAAACAAATAGAAGCAGTCAAAAACTGGCTTGAGACAAAAAAATCAAAAACTGAAATAGCTTACAGACCAGCCAGGGTTTTGCTCCAAGATTATACAGGAATACCAGCAGTAGCTGATTTAGCTGCTATGAGAGAAGCAGTAAAAGAAAAAAATAAAGATCCAAATACAATTAACCCACTGTCTGCGGTTGATTTAGTTATTGATCACTCTGTTCAAGTTGATCAATCAGCTAAAAAAGATTCATTTGAAAAGAATGTAGATATTGAATTTAAAAGAAATGGTGAAAGATATTCCTTTTTAAAATGGGGTCAAAGCGCTTTTGACAATTTTAGAATTGTTCCTCCAGGAACTGGTATCTGTCATCAAGTTAATTTAGAGTATTTATCAAAAGTAGTTTGGTCAGAAGAATTCAAAGGAGATAAATATTTATTCCCTGATACTCTTGTGGGAACTGACAGTCATACAACTATGGTTAATGGTTTATCAGTTTTAGGATGGGGTGTTGGCGGAATTGAAGCTGAGGCAGGCATGTTGGGACAACCTATTTCAATGTTAATCCCTGAAGTCATTGGATTTGAAGTAACAAAAAAAATGCCAGAGGGCACAACTGCAACAGACTTAGTTTTAACGGTTGTTAAAATGCTTAGAGACAAAGGAGTAGTTGGGAAATTTGTTGAATTCTACGGTGAGGGATTAAAAAATTTAACTTTAGCAGACCGAGCAACAATTGCCAATATGGCACCTGAGTATGGAGCTACATGTGGATTCTTTCCAATAGATGAAGAAACTTTAAAATATTTAGAATTTTCCGGAAGAGATAAAGAAACAGTCGCGATTGTTGAAAAGTATGCGAAAGAACAAGGTTTGTGGGCAAGTGATGAAATTGAATTTACTGATAAAATCTCTTTAGATATGTCCACTGTAGCTCCAACTATCTCAGGCCCTAAAAGACCACAAGACAAAGTTCTTTTGACTGATGCGTCAAGCAATTTTAAAAAAGTGTTTGGAGAAGCTACAGATAAAAAGGATTATAAAATTTCAAAGGTAAAAGATACAGATTATGAAATTAAAGATGGTTCAATATTAATCGCTGCAATCACATCATGCACGAACACCTCAAATCCAAATGTACTTATTGGAGCTGGACTACTTGCAAAAAAAGCTGTTGAATTTGGATTAAATGTAAAACCATGGGTTAAAACATCTTTGGCACCTGGATCTCAAGTAGTAACTGATTATTTAGAAAAGGCAGGTCTTAATATTTACTTAGATCAACTGGGATTTAATTTAGTTGGTTATGGTTGTACAACTTGTATAGGTAATTCAGGTCCGTTAGCAGAAAATATAGTTGAGGCTATTCAAAAAGAAAATTTATATGCAGTCTCTGTTTTGTCAGGCAATAGAAACTTTGAGGGAAGAATTTCACCCCATATCAAAGCCAATTATCTAGCCTCTCCACCACTTGTTGTAGCTTACGCTCTTGCAGGTCATATGGAATTTGATTTAATTAAAGAATCATTTGGAAAAGATAAAAACGGTAAAGATATTTTTTTAAAAGATATTTGGCCTTCAAATAAAGAAATAGAGGATACATTGAGGATTTCTCTTAATGCAGACATGTTTGTTAAACGATATTCAAATGTTTCAGATGGACCTAAGCAGTGGCAAGAAATAAAAACAGAAAAAAGTAGTATTTACAATTGGGACGAAAATTCCACTTATGTAAAAAAACCTCCATTTTTTGAAAATCTTAGCGATGAGCCAGAGGGGTTTAAAAAAATTAAAAATGCAAGACCATTGTTGATATTGGGAGATATGGTTACTACAGATCATATTTCTCCCGCTGGCAATATTCAAAAAGATAGCCCAACAGGAGAATATTTTATGAATTATCAAATTCTTCCTAAGGACTATAACTCATATGGATCAAGACGTGGAAATCATGAGGTTATGATGAGAGGTACATTTGCAAATATAAGAATTAAAAATGAAATGGCCCCAGGGACTGAAGGTGGTTTTACAAAGTTATATCCTGAGGAAAAAGTTATGTCAGTTTATGATGCAGTAGTGGAGTATAAAAAAAGGGGAACTGACTTAGTTGTAATTGGTGGTAAAGAATATGGAACAGGCTCTTCTCGTGATTGGGCTGCAAAAGGAACTAAATTATTGGGTGTTAAGGTAGTAATTGCAGAGAGTTTTGAGAGAATACATAGATCTAATTTAATTGGAATGGGAATATTGCCATTACAATTTACAGAGAATATGAACAGAAAAAATCTTAATTTATTAGGTTCTGAATTGATTAGTGTAATAGATATTGAAAAAGGAATTAATCCCTCTGATAAGGTAAAAGTCGAGAT